>NZ_JWGX01000004.1:0-139211 GCF_000813075.1 Shewanella sp. ECSMB14102 | reverse complement strand
GCTGGAAATACTTCATTATCTGCTACAGTTTCAAGGCTTGTTTGCGCACTTGTTGTGGCCGAGTTCAGAGTGGATCTCCAGCCGTATGCACATCAATATCTGGATGGGTTCTGGCATAGTTGAGTGCCAACACCACCAGCAGCACCATAGAAGAAGTCAAAAGCCCTATGCTGAGTTGTCCCATCATGGGCACCAGCGACATTAACATGGCCGCAAGACCGGCGGCAAAGTTCTGCAGGCCACCGAGCAGGGCACCGGCAACTCCGGCTTGGCGCGGGAAGGGTTCAAGCGCTGCCGATGTCAGTGCCGGAAACAGTATGCCTGCCCCGGTAAAGAAGAGCACAGAGCCAATCAGTAGACACCATCCAATCACCAAAGCAGATAGGCCGGGCAACAGTAAAAATAGCGCCCCTGCGCCCAGCAGGGCCACACCGCGGTGAAACAGCTTATGCAGTGATGCCTGTCTGCCGGCATACCAGGCGCCCAAAAGATAACCCGGAATAGGGGCTACGAAATAGCAACTGACCATCATGGGGCTCATGGCCAGCACCTGGCCATAGAGAATACCGGCAATGGCCTCAAAGGCGGCAATCCCGGCGAAGGTAGCCACTAAAGACAGCAGGTAACCGCGAAAGGCTCTGTGTTTGAGCACCAAGGCATAGGACTTGAGCATGGACTGCGGCTGGCGTTTTTCTTTGGGCAGGGATTCCTTGAATTTCAGCGCCAGGGTGATTACCACGCAGACACCGAAAAAAGCCAGGAACCAATACACGGCATGCCAGCCATAATGCATACTCAACACCCCGCCAATAAAAGGAGCCAGCAGCGGTGAGAACACCACGGCCATGGACACGTAACTGTTGAAGCGCACCAGTTTTTCACCGAAGAAGAAATCTCTTGGAATAGAACGGCAAAGGGCGCCGGCACTGGCGGTGCCGCAGCCTTGAATGGCACTGGCAAGCAACAAGGTGTTAAAGCTCCCGGCGCAGGCGGCAATGATAGCGCCTATGACGAACAGACTGAGACCGATAAGCAGCAGCGGCTTGCGGCCGAACCTGTCCGATACCGGGCCATAAACAAATTGCAGCAGGCCATAGGCCAACAGATAAGTGCCCATAATCGCCTGTAACTGACCGGCGCTGACACTGAATTGCTCACCCATCATAGGCAGAGCGGGCACAAAAATGGTTTGGGCTATCTGGCCGCAGGCGACCATCATCACCAGCATGATTAACAGGGGGCTCAAGGATACGCCGGAAACATTCTCATCAGGTACCACAGTCAATACTCCACAACCTTGATACAGAACTAAAAGATCGTTTGGGAAGATACGCAAAGACGAGTGCCGGATAGGGAGGCGCATCTTCCTGCTCGGGGTCTCCCCGAGACGGGCGCTATCATACTCGGCTATTTTGCAATTTCAATGACAGAAGTCGCTGTTAAACAAGAAAAAACTAGGGATGTTGATAACTTTTCATCCGGTACAATAGTGTGTAATTATTTTTTTACAGTTGTTGGGTTGATTCTTGGGCAAAGCCAACAGTAAGTCATCTCTGTAACCCGCGCACCTTCGCTTTTATTGGTTTTGAAGTCAGCAGTTGAATATTGATGTGGAATAAGATGTTTACAGTCTGCTTTGATAAATTAATTTTTGGATCCCAAGCCTGTTACTCGTGTTATCGGCAAGCCGCCAGCATTCCCCCCGGGAAAGAGTGAGCTTAAAGCGCTTGCTGCAACCAGGATGCGGCAGTAAACTGCGCCGGCCATTAGGTTCGGCTGTCACTGCCTCAACACCACTCCTAATCCAGTGGCACAAACTAGCTATTAAGTCATTGTCATTCGGGATATTCATGTCAATTCAACCTCACGCGGTTCACCGCTTGTATGAATACCGTCAGTCGCTGTCGACCAAACCTTATGCATCAAGGGGCAAGAATCTTATTCGCTGCGGTCGCTGTCTGTTGGAGCAGAGCTTTTGTACTTGTGAGTACAGGCGACTGTTGCCTTCCAAAGCGGCGTTTGCGCTGGTTATGTATGATGCCGAGGTATTGAAACCCAGCAACAGTGGGCGTTTGATAGCCGACCTCATTCCGGATACCCATGCCTTTCTCTGGTCGCGAACTCAGCCGGACCCTCAACTCTTGGCCTTGCTGGAAAACCCGGATTATCAACCCTACCTGGTGTTTCCTGGGGAATATGCCTTACCTGGGCAAGAGGTGGTGACTGAGGCTTTGAGTGAGGTGCTCGCTAATCAGGGAGAGCCCGAGCAAGCCAAGCTGCCTCTGTTTATTGTGCTCGATGGCAGTTGGCGTGAGGCGGTGAAGATGTTTCGCAAGAGTAGTTATCTGCATCAATTACCTATGCTGTCATTCAGCGCTGAAACCTTGGCTCGCTATCAGCTTAGAAAGGGCAGCCGCGACTTTCAGATGGGCACCGCCGAAGTGGCGATATTAACTCTGCAATCTTTAGGGGAACAAGGCTGCGCCGAAGCCTTGGATACCTGGTTTAAGCTCTTTATCAGCAGCAGTTTGGCAACCCGCAGTCGCTTGGTAAAAAATAAGCCAGAACAAATTCAAATACTCAAACAGCAGTTTACCCGCCAGGTCGCCGATTTGTATTCCGAACAGATAACTTATCGTCCCTAACCAGGGATGATAATTGACAAGTAGCTTCAAGCACTTACACTGGGAAATAAAACAATCTGGCGCCAAACGCCGGGTTGTTGAGCCATCAGGACCGCCCATTGAATGTTGGAAGCTGCCATGTCCTTAGTTGTTACTGCACTAAAACCCGTGTTTGCCCGTAAGGGTTATTTCAATCACTCGATTGCTCCACTATTGCCACTGCTCATTGTCAGTGGTTTTTTATTGCTCGGTTGTGAACCTGAACCCGTGACCATCACCCCCAAACTGGTGGTGGTGGAAGAGGTTGAGCAGGCGACTGTGCCTGTTTACGGTAATTATGTCGGTATCACCAAGGCTTCGTTGGATGTGGAGGTCAGGGCCCGAGTCGATGGCTTTGTCGAGGAGCGACTCTTTACCGAGGGCAGCGCTGTCAATGCCGGCGATATCTTATACAAGATAGATAACAAGCCGTATAACGCAGTGGTTAACCGACTCAAGGCCAATGTTGAGTCGCAGCAGGCGATACTGGAAAAGGCGCAGCGGGATGTGAAGCGTCTGAAACCTCTCTATGAACAGGATGCCGCCAGTCAGTTGGATTATGACAATGCGCTGTCGGCGTTGGCTCAGGCCAAGTCGGCTCTGGCAGCCGGCCACGCCGAGCTGGAAGAAGCGCTGCTGGAGCTTAGTTACACCGAGATAAAGGCGCCGATCGCAGGTTTAGTCAGTCGCTCCGAGGTGGATATCGGCGCCTTGGTCGGTAGCCAGGGGCAATCCTTGCTGACACGGGTGAAGCAGGTGAACCCCATTTATGTCAATTTCAATATGTCGGCGCTGGATTACCTCAATGCCAGACGTCGCATGACCAGTTACAACCAGCAACAGGAAGCCGAGACTGAAGGCAAGGCGGTAGAGGGATTTGTACGTATCACCCTGCCGGACAACAGTGAATATCGCTATCTGGGTAACGTCAGTTTCACCGATCCTCAGGTTAACCCCAGTACAGGTACTTTTGAGGTGAGAGCGGTTTTGCCCAATCCCGACAAGGAGTTGCTGCCGGGTCAATACACCAATGTCAGGATCAAACTCAGTGAGATAGGCAATGCCATAGTGATACCGCAGCGTTCGACCCAAGTGGATCAGGGCGGCGTCTATGTGATGGTGGTGATGCCGGACAATAAGGTTGAGCGGCGCTTTATCGTGATTGAGCATCAGGGGCCGGAGGGCGTGGTGGTCAAGAGTGGTCTCAACGCCGGTGAGCGTGTGATAGTCGAAGGCATGCACCGTGTGCGTCATGGCCAACTGGCCGAGCCGCTTGATGCCAAAGAGTATCAAAAGCGGCTCGACGAGCAGGAAAAGCAGGAGGCGCTGGAACAGCAATCAAAAGAACAGGAGCGTAACTAGATGGCTCAGTTCTTTATTGGCCGACCCGTGTTCTCGGCCGTTATCAGTATTGTTATTGTGCTCTTGGGCTTGATAGCCATGTTCCAGCTGCCGGTGGATCAATATCCCTATATCACGCCGCCGCAGGTGAGTATCTCGGCTTCCTATCCGGGAGCCGCCTCCACAACCGCCGCCGAGTCCGTGGCAACACCGCTGGAGCAGGAGGTCAATGGTGTGCCCAATATGATCTATATGAGCTCCAAGAGCACCAATTCTGGCGGCACCAATGTCACCATCACTTTTGATGTAGGCACAAGCCCGGATCTGGCGGCGGTGGATGTGCAGAACGCGACTCAGCAGGCTCTGGGTAATTTGCCAATCAATGTGCAAACCGAAGGTGTTTCTGTCTCCAAGGATTCCTCGGTGGAGCTGCTCAAGCTGGCATTGACCTCCAAAGATCCTCGTTTCGATGAAATTTACCTCTCCAACTACGCCTCCATTAATATCGAATCGGCACTGAGACGGATCCCCGGCGTTGGTCGTACCCGGAATACTGGCTCCCGCAGTTATGCCATGCGGGTGTGGCTGCGCCCGGATGCCATGGCGGGTCATAGCCTGACCACGACAGATGTTACTGACGCCATCAAGGCACAAAACAAGGAAACCCCGGCCGGTACTGTGGGTACCCAACCCAATAGTGATGCCTTGAGCCAGACCTTGCCGATAACCGCCAGTGGGCGGCTGTCCAGTGTCAGGGAATTTGAAGAGATCATAGTTCGCGCCAATCCGGACGGATCCATTATTCGCCTGCGTGATATTGCCAGGGTGGAACTCGGCTCCTCGGCTTATACCTTGCAATCCCAACTCAATGGCCAGAATGCCACTATCTTGCAGGTGTATCTGTTGCCCGGTGCCAACGCCCTTGAGGTGACCCGTAAGGTCAAGGAAACCATGGCGGAGCTGGCGACCAAGTTTCCCAGCGGTATGGAATGGCAGGTGTTTTACGATGCTTCTGTGTTTATTGAAGAATCCATCGATGAGGTGGTGCAAACCCTGATCGAAGCCCTGGTGTTGGTGGTGCTGGTGGTATACCTGTTCTTGCAGAATTGGCGGGCGACCCTGATCCCGGCAATTGCGGTACCTGTCTCCCTGATTGGGACATTGGCCGCCATGCTGGCTTTCGGTTTTACCATTAATACCGTCAGCCTGCTGGCACTGGTTTTGGCCATTGGCATTGTGGTCGATGATGCCATTGTGGTGGTGGAAAACGTCGAGCGACTTATCAATGAAAAGGGCATGAGCCCGATGGCGGCCACCCGCAGCGCCATGAAAGAGTTATCCGGTGCCTTGATAGCAACCAGTTTGGTGCTGTGCGCCGTGTTTGTACCTGTGTCTTTTCTTGCCGGGATCACCGGCATTATGTACCGTGAATTTGCTGTCGCCATTGCCGTGGCTGTGCTGATCTCCACTGTGGTGGCATTGACCCTGAGCCCGGCACTTTGCGCTTTGCTGTTGCGGCCGGGCGATGCGGCCAACAGCGGTTTCTTCTTCTGGCTCAATAACCGTCTCTCCAAATTGACCGACAAATATGTGTCCCTGGTAGGCTTAGCCAACAAGCATGCGCGGCGCAGTTACCTTGTGTTTGGCGCCATGGTGGTGGCGGTTTGGTACATCATGAGCCATTTGCCATCGAGCTTTATGCCGGATGAGGATCAGGGCCGTTTCTTCATCGATATGACGCTGCCTGCCGGGGCGACGGTCAACCGCACCCAAGAGGTGCTCAAGATTGCCGAGCGCCATGTGCTGGCCCATCCGGCCGTCGCCTGGTCTTTTACCCTGGCCGGGGAAAACCGCCGCTCTGGGTCGAATCAAGCCAACGGTCAGTTTGAAGTGATCCTCAAACCCTGGGCCGAACGGGAACAAAATCAGGCCACAGTGCAGAAGGTAATGAAAGAGCTTAAATATCAGCTCAGCCAGGTATTGCAGGCTGAGTTCAACCTCTATCTGCCATCGGCCGTGCCCGGTCTGGGTAACGGCTCCGGGGTGGAGATGGTGCTGCAGGATACTTCGGGAACCAACTTCAAAGGATTGATGGAAACCAGCAACGAATTGGTGGAGCAGCTCAAGCAGCAACCTGAGGTTGCGGCAGCGGCCATGTCGCTGCAGGGTTCCATTCCACAGCTGTACCTCTCGGTCAATGAAGCCAAGGCGATGGCTATCGGGGTAGATGTGGCCGATCTCTACAGTACCATCAAGACCTTTACCGATTCGGCCACGGTCAATGATTTTAATCTGTTTGGTCGGGTGTATCGGGTCAGGGTACAGGCCGAAGACAGTTATCGTCAGTTTCCCCAGCAGATCAAGGATTATTATGTCCGGTCATCCAATGGTGCCATGGTGCCGATTGGGGTCTTGGCCGACTATGAATATACTGTGGGGCCTGCGGCTGTGACCCATTACAACCTGTTCTCCAGTGCGTCCATCAATGTCACTCCGGCGCCCGGATATGCGACCGGCGATGTGATAAAAGCCATCGATAGGGTGGCTAAGCCCATGTTGCCGCCCGAGTTCAAGTATGAATGGACCGGGCTCACCTTCCAGGAAGTGCGCTCGGCCAACCAGACCAGTATCGCCATTACGCTGGCCTTGGTGTTCGTGTTCCTGTTTTTGGCGGCGTTGTACGAGAGTTGGACCATTCCTGTCGCCGTGCTGCTTATTGCGCCCATTGCCATGCTGGGAGCCTCTTTGGCAACACTGCTCAGTGGTATGCAGAGTAATCTCTTCTTCCAGGTTGCCTTCATTGCCCTTATCGGGATGGCGGCCAAAAACTCGATTTTGATTGTCGAGTTCGCCAACCAACTGCACCGAGAGGGCCGTTCACGGCTGGAGGCGGCAATGGAAGCTGCCGCAATGCGCTTCAGGCCGATTTTGATGACCTCCATGGCCTTTATTCTCGGTGTCTTGCCGCTGGTTTTGTCCGCCGGACCCGGCTCTGTCAGTCGTCATTCTGTATCTATTCCCATCCTTGGCGGCATGGTGCTTGCTACCAGCATAGGGATTGTACTGGTGCCGCTGTTCTTTGTGACCACAGCCGCTTGGGTTCGCACCAAGGTTAAGGGTGACTCGGCAAGCCAAAAGTCGGCCACGGAGGAAGGCGTATGAAGACCGGAGTATTAACCATGAGCCCGGTGAAACCGACTAAGGTACAGGTCCTTAGTAAACGCATTAGACCGGAACTGCTCGCCTTGACACTTTCCTTGGGCCTTTGGGGCTGCACTCTGGGGCCGGATTATCAGCGCCCTGAGCTCAATATGCCGGCGCAGTTTGATAAGGCGCTGCCGCAAGTAGAGTCCGATGAAGCCGTTAAGGATGAGTGGCAGACGTTTTTCCTCAATCCCGAGTTGCAGGTACTTATTCGTCAGGCGCTGAATAACAATATCGACCTGGCGATGATGCAAAGCAGGCTGCGAGCCGCCAGAGCCGAAGGGCGGGTGGTTGATGCGGCTCTGTGGCCCGAGCTTGGGCTTGAGTTTGAAGCCGAACGGTCACTAAGCAGCGCCATTACCAATAAAGATCCCAGTGCCGAGACAGATGTTAATCTCAAGGGGGTCGCTTCATGGGAGCTGGATGTTTGGGGCGCCAACCGCCGGGCCAGTGAGGCGGCACTGGCCAATACGCTGTCGCAGGCAGAGCTGCTTGAGGCATCCAAAATCAGCCTCATCAGTGATATCGCGACTGCCTTTTATCAGCTGACCGATATAGAGCAAAGACTTAAGATCTCTCGGGAAACGGCCGAGATCCGCGCCAAGGAACTGCAACTGGCTAAACTCAGGCGGGCCAACGGGATGATCTCGGGTCTTGATGTACACCAGGCTGAAGTGGAATATCAAACCGCCATGGTGACCTTGCCTCAGCTCGAATATGACAGCAAGGCCAAGCGCAATCAGTTGCTTATCTTACTTGGAGCTTACGATCACCCCTTGCCAGAGCTTCCCAAACTGGTGAGCAGTGAATTTCCCGAGTCTCTGGCGGTTGGGGTGCCTTCACAGTTACTGTCGCGCCGCCCGGATGTTCGCGCCAGCGAGCAGGCCCTGGTAGCGGCCACGGCGGAGGTCGGGGTCGCCAAGAGTGCGTTTTTCCCCGGGTTTACCATTACCGCCGAATATGGCCGCGGATCCGATAGCCTGGATAACCTTTTCAGTTCCAAGGGACTCACCTGGTCGCTGCTCGGTGGGATCACGGCGCCGATTTTCAATGCCGGCAAGATAAGTGCCGAATATGAGATAGCCAACGAGGCGCAGCTGCAGGCCATGCTTGCTTATCGCAGCACGGTATTGAACGCCTATATGGAAGTGCGCAATGCGATGAATGATTATCAGAGAACGCAGCAGGCTCTGATAGAGCAACAACGCTTGCTTGATGCAGCCTCTGAATACGTGCGCCTGGCGCGGCTCAGATACCAGAACGGCGTCGCAACTTCGCTTGACTTGATGGATGCCCAGCGCCAACGTTTCAGCGCCGAGCTGTCGTTGAGCGAGTCAAAACGCGATAAGTTGCTGGCTATGATAGCCCTCTACCGCGCCCTGCGTGGCGGCGCACCGGCGAAGAGTTAATCCAGGGAACACAGTAGGTTCAATTGAGTTTCTTGAGGATATCGCCCAGCAGTTGGTGGGTCATTTTGGCGTCTCTGTCACTTAAGCGAGAGAGGCTTTCATTCAACCACAGGCTTAACTTGGCATCATCGGCGGCACCGACCCTCTCCAGCAAAGTGGCGGCCTTTTGTTTGAGGGCACTGAGTTGCGACAACGGCGATTGAGCATCTTTCAGCCCCAGGCGGCCATCGGCACAGGTCAAAGCCTGACCCAGAGCGTAGGAGTAGACCATCACGGCTTGCGCCAGATTGAGGGAAGGGTATTCGGTGGCCAGTGGTACGTAGCTGAGTAAGTCACAAATCGCCAAGTCGGCGTTACTCAGGCCACTGGCCTCACAGCCAAAGACGATGGCGGCGCGTTGCACCTGTTCCTGCTGGTTACTCAGTTGCTCGCCGAGTTCTGCCGGGCTTAAATAGTGTCTTGGGCTGCCACGTTCTCTTGCTGTGGTGGCCACCATAAGCTCAAACTCTTCTCTGAGCTCCTCCAGGCTGGCCACTTCACGGATGTTGGTTAGTATGTCCTCGGCGCCGCAGGCGACCCAGGCCGCTTCCTCTTCCAGATGAGCTTGGGAATTCACCACGATGAGTTCACTGAACCCTTGGGTCTTGATGGCGCGGGCTGCGGCGCCAACATTGGCGGCGCGAGCAGGGGAGACGAGTACAAAGCTGAGTTTCATCCGAAAAAGGCTCTAAAGGAAAACTGCAGCGATTATAAGGTTCTGCAATCGAGAATAAAGCAAAAAAGCTGCAACCGGCCGGGAAAAGGTCTATTGCAGCTTTATTGGTTCAGTCAGAGTGGGTAAGTCGCCGCGTTACTTGGAATAGTTGAACACAGTGTCGGCGCGCCACACCCGGTAGCGCAGCTCGGCATTTTCAGGCAGATAGATAACCATAGGCAACTTGCTGTTATATCTCAGCTTGTATTCACCCGGAATGCGAACAAACTCCTGATGCTTGGCCTTATCGAAGCAGGCCATCATGGTCGAGCGCCCCGGGCCAATTTCATCCAGCTCCCAATAGGTGTAACCCCAACCTTTGAGATCCATCTGCTTCAGCTCGCCCATCAGACCATGCTTGTTGCAGTCAACCATCTGGGTTTGGCCCACCTGAATTTCAACCATGTAGTCATCTTCGTTTTCCAATTGGGGCAGAGTCAGTATGTGTTGCACCATGCCTTCTTTGGGGGCGGGGAACATCTTGCTGCTATCCTGTGGCTGATAGTTGTCGGCATCAAATTGGTTTGCGGTAATCATGTTCTGGTTGTACCCCTGTGGATGCGGCGGGCTGACTGCCAAAACCTGGGCAGATAACAAAGCGGAAGCGATAAGTGCCAGTTTCAGTTTGCCGGACTTAAGCATAGGTTTTCTCCTTATGGGCCCGCTATGGGCGAAAATCAATTATTGGATTGGCGCTGTGTATGATTGCGCTTCTGTAGTGTTAAACGGCCAGCTGCTGAGAAAGGGTTATTTATTTTCAAAAAAATCATAAATAATTTTGTATTGCCATACAAATCAAAATAGTACCCGTTATGTATCTGTTTTAGGTTCAGGTAATTGAGAGTTAAAACGCCCACCAGGTTCAGCCTGGCGGGCGTTGTCAGTTTAGGGCGGTTCGTTTGAACGCTGCGGATTATTTAAATGCCGACTTCGCCACCGTCGACTTTACGCAGCACCACGGTCGCAGCCCTCGGGCGAATGCTGGTGCCTATGGGTGTTTCCTCGGCGGCATTGGCAGAGACCGGCCAATTCCCCGGGTGCTGGATATTGGCAAATACCGAAGTGTAGTCCGGCGAGATGGCAAAGCCTGTGACTTCGCAACCGTTGGGGCCGACGAAGAAGCGCTTCAGCTCGGTTTGATTATCGGCGGTAACAGTCAAAGGCTTGCCGTCGCCATCGACCATCTTGGATGGCACTATTGCCAGCATCTGGTCGTTGGTGTGCTCAGTTACCTCTTTGGCGCCATTATCTGTCTGGATCCACAGAATACCGCGGGCATCGAACGCCAGGCCGTCCGGGCTGGCCAGTTGGTTAAGCTCAGTCAGGCCGGAGAGGTTGGTGGCGTCGTCACCGTCGGCCGGAGAACCGAACAGGAAGATATCCCAGCTAAATTCGGTATCACTGGCACCTTCATCCCAGCGGATGATATGGCCAAAGTTGTTTTTCAGCCTTGGGTTGGCGGCATTGGCTTCAGTCCGCTTGGAGTTGTTGGTCAGGGTCAGATAGACACTGCCGGTGAAAGGATCCACTACACACCACTCGGGTCTGTCCATTGGCGTCGCGCCAACCAAATCGGCGGCACCGGCGGTGTTGATGATGATATCGGCCTGGCTGGCAAATGTATCGGCCAGGGTCTTGCCGTCCTTTGTCATGGCATCCAGGGTCAGCGGCAACCATTCACCTACGCCTCCTTCGGTAAACTTGGCCACATACAGGGTACCTTCATCCATGTACTTGGCACCGGTTGCCAGGCGGTTGCTGCTGTCGGCATCCTTGGGGTCCCAGAGCGCCGCTGAAACAAACTTGTACATATATTCAAAGCGCGAGTCATGGCCTGAGTAGAATACCAGTGGTTTACCTTCGGCCAGCTTGCCAAAAGCGCAGCCTTCATGACGGAAACGCCCCAGCGCGGTTCGTTTAACTGCGCGGGAATTAGGGTTGTAAGGGTCGACTTCGACGATATATCCATAGCCGTTGTCTTCATTGCGATAGTCGTATATGGCATCACTGGCCTTGGGAGTGACATCGAAACGGGCAAATTCATCCAGGCGCTCTTCGGCATCACCGGCCAGATCGGCCCAGCCATAACGGGTAGATTTTTTGCTGACACCGATACGGCGTTGTGCTGAGGTCATTTCTCCCTTGTTGACGAAGTAGCCGGGCCAGTTTTCCTCACAGGTGAGGTAAGTGCCCCAAGGGGTATAACCGTTACCACAGTTGTTCAAGGTGCCTCGGGTCTGGCTGCCATCGGGGGAGAAGGCGGTAACGACTTTGTCGGTATAGGCTACCGGGCCGCTGAGATCCATGGTGGAAGCACCGGTGAAGCGACGATTATGCTTGTCATCTTTGACCACTTCCCAGTTGCTGCCGTCAAGTTTGATACGCACCACTGTCATGCCGTGAGCATTGATCTCTTTGCGGACTTCATCGACCAAGGTTCTCAAACCGGTATTGGCATCCACAGTTGGACCGTTGGGGTGCAGGGCATCTGGCTCAATATATTCATGGTTGATACACAAGAGGCCATCGGTTCCGGCTTCATTGAGTGGGAAGAAATGCATACCGTCGTGGTTTTGCCCCACGGAGTTGGCCTGATCCTGGGCGGTATTACTGCCATCAGCCTGCCATTCGGCGGCTTTACTATTCAGCGGAGTCCCCCAGGGAGCCAGAACCTGAGCCTGGTAACCTTTTGGAATAACCACAGCATCAAGGCGAGAACCGGCAACTGACTCAAATCCTAATGTCACGCTGGATTGACTGGGTGGAACCTGAGTAGGGGGCACAGGATCCGGTGTGCCAGAGGTGTTATTGTTATCTGAACCGCAACCGGCGAGGCCGAAGCCGCCAAATGCAGTCAAGGCACTGACGCCCAAGCCACTTTTTACAAAATTGCGCCGGGAAAGGTGCTTATCCAACACCTGGGCAAAAGGTTCGTTCTGACTTTTATTAAACTGCGTCGGATCGAAAGTCGCCTTGCTCATAAGATTTCACTCCGTGATCTTCTATCTCATTATAGGAATTGCAAATGCGACGCAAAGACTAATGACGCCATATGACAGCCAGATAACGCTAAAGTGACACAAATAAGACATAGCCCCCATTTTGAGAATTAAATTGTTAATTCTCTGGTGTTGTTTGTGACTTTTTCAATCTCAAGACTTGAAATTGTGAAAGGAAAGGGGGATGCTTTGCCCATCAAATAGTTTGAATATCAAAATATAAGAGTGGCTTACTATGAGTTCAGAGTTTCACACCACCACGCGCTGGCAGCATAAGCATAATTTTACCCACCATAATGAGCAGGGAGAGAAGAGTACCAAATGGGTGCTCTTGCTGACTGTGGTCACCATGGTGGCCGAGATTGTTGCCGGTACCATATATGGTTCTATGGCGCTACTGGCTGATGGCTGGCATATGGGAACTCATGCTGCGGCATTTATGCTGACGCTGTTTGCTTACTCTTACGCCAGGAAACACGCCAACAACCCCAGGTTTGCCTTCGGCACTGGTAAAGTCAGTGTGCTCGGCGGTTTTACCAGTGCTATAGCTCTGGGGTTAGTGGCATTGTTAATGCTGATAGAATCCGGCTCCAGACTCCTGTATCCGGAAGATATTCATTTTGACCAGGCGATTTTGGTGGCCATCATAGGTTTAACTGTCAACATCGTCAGTGTGTTTTTGCTCAAGGATCACCACGGTCACGATCATGGCCACAGCCACAGCCACAGTCATGGGCACAGTCACAGTCACAACCGTGGACATAATCACGCCCATAACCACAACCATGACAGTGGGGATTCCCACGGACACAAAGATCATAATTTGCGTGCGGCCTATTTCCATGTATTGGCTGATGCCTTGACTTCCTTATTGGCAATTGGCGCGCTGTTGGCCGGTAAATATTTTGGTTTGAATTGGCTCGATCCCGTGATGGGAATTGTCGGAGCTGTTATCATCAGTCGCTGGGCTTGGGGACTTATCAGTCAGACCAGTCCCGTGTTGCTCGATGCAGGTGTTGAAGCCGAGTTCAGTCGCAAGCTGGTGGAACGGATAGAAGCCGAAAAAGATCACAAGGTAACCGATATCCATGTGTGGCCGGTCAGTGCCGATCATCACGCAGCTATGATCTCTTTGGTGAGCCATGCTCCCCACAGTACCGACTATTATCATGAGTTGCTGGCGGACTTTAACCGCATAGATCACCTGACCATTGAAGTTAATCAGTGTGCCGACTGCAAGAAGGCGGCAACGCCGAGAGCCAATGAGCGTGAGCAAGCGAGCCACACAGAGACAGGACATCATCACCATCATCATTAAGGTGCAAAAATAGATGAAACAGCAACAGCGGCAGGATTCGCTGCAACAGTCAATCAACCACGCCATCATAGAGTTTTATGAGCGTCTATCCTCTTGGGAGCAGAGCGTAGTCAGAGATCAAGGCGCTTCATTGGCGCAGATCCACACTGTGGAGATCCTGGGCGCTCACGGCCCTATGAAGATGAAGGAACTGGCGGAAAAGCTCGGTATTACCACAGGCACCCTGACCGTGCAGGTTGAGCGTTTGGTCAAGGCGGGCCTGGCCGAGCGTCAATCATTGGAAAATGACAGACGCGCCATCCAGGTATCTTTAACCGAAAAGGGCGAGCTGATGTTTAAGGAGCATGATGCCTTGCATCTGCAATTAACCCGTGAGATGACAGCGAAATTCAGTGACGCTGAGCTGGAGCAACTGCTTGGGTTCTTCAATCGGCTCAACAGTGAATTCTAATTGCGACTGTTTACCCTGATATAAAACCTCAAAGCGCCTTCTCTGGGCGCTTTCTTTTTCTAGAATATTAATAATCGCCGAACACTCATCAA
The DNA here is from genome assembly GCF_000813075.1 of Shewanella sp. ECSMB14102. Taxonomy (NCBI): domain Bacteria; kingdom Pseudomonadati; phylum Pseudomonadota; class Gammaproteobacteria; order Alteromonadales; family Shewanellaceae; genus Shewanella; species Shewanella sp. ECSMB14102. Next base: position 124,980 of record NZ_JWGX01000004.1, on the reverse strand, counting down.
GCTTGCACAACTTACAATTGCGGGACATTTGCATGCAAAGCGGCTCTTGAGTTATCAAGCGACTCTTTTAACCTTTTATACCGCAGTTTTAGCGTATGGTGCATCGCGAACTTTCCCATTGGCACAGAGTCTGAAAGCTTAATTCGGCCCCATGAGCGATGTAGGAACCGATAAGGGAACCTTAAGATAAAATTGTTATATTAATATTTAGTTAACCAATAGTTAAAATTTCTGAGCCTTGCATCAATTTTAACCGTCATTTAGGAATGAGTGTGTTGAATCCCATCTCCGTCAATCGCCTGACCTTTTTACTGGCACTGTTTTTTGTGGCCGTGTTCAATGTGCCTTTTTTTACTATAGTCAAACAGGGACTCGAGAACCAAGCGCATGTGGACCCTTTGTTTGTGGCGACCATTCCCATCTTCTTGATCTCAGCTTTGGGGATACTGTTTTCCCTGTTCAGTTTTAAATATATTCTCAAACCTTTCTTTATTGTGTTGCTGCTGTGTTCATCTGGGGTATTTTTTGCCGCGTTCAAATATGGCGTAGTATTCGATACCGGCATGATTGAAAACACTTTTCAAACCAACAGCGCAGAAGCCATGACTTATGTGAACTGGGCATCAATATTAAACCTGCTGTTGACCGGGGCTCTGCCTGCGCTGCTTTTGTATCGTATTCAGGTTGACTATAAGCCCATAGGCAAGGAACTGGCGTACAAGGCGCTATACATAGTAGCGAATGTGCTCATCATAGTGGTGATTGGCTTTTTCTATATGCAGAACTATCTGGCTTTTGGCCGCAATCATGATGAAATTAAACGTTACATAGTGCCGACTTATTTTGTCGGTTCGGCGGTCAAATACATCAATCAGCACTACCTGGAAAAGCCGCTCGAATATCAAAAATTGGGTACAGATGCCAAGCAGGTAAAATCAGCCGGTGCAACCAAACCCAGACTGATGGTACTGGTGGTCGGTGAAACCGCCAGGGCGCAAAATTATCAATACTATGGTTATGACAGGACAACCAATGTCTACACCAAGGCTATTTCACCGCTGATCTTCGGCGATGTCAGCTCCTGTGGCACGGCCACGGCGGTGTCTTTGCCCTGTATGTTTTCCCGAATGAGCCGGGAAGATTATCACTCCCGAGCTGCCAAGGCTCAGGATACCGTTGTGGATGTGCTCAACTACGCCGGTGTGAAAGTGCAGTGGTTTGATAACGACAGTGGCTGTAAAGGCGTGTGTGACAGGGTGGAAAACAAGCTGATAGCGCTGAATGCCGACCCTAAGCTATGCGACGGTCAGTTTTGTCAGGATCAGGTACTGCTTGATGAACTCAAACAAGCCTTGTTGCAGCCGAACAATGGTCAGGATCGCTTGATAGTGTTGCATATCATCGGCAGTCACGGACCTACCTATTATCTGCGCTATCCGGAACAATATCGCCGTTTTACCCCGGATTGCCAGCGCAGTGACATTCAAAACTGCAGCCGCGAGCAGCTCACCAATACCTATGACAACACGATTCTGTATACCGACTATATCGTCTCTCAGGTGGTCGAGCAGCTAAAGGGCCGCAGTGGCGACTATGATACCGCCATGATGTATCTGTCTGATCACGGTGAATCCTTGGGGGAGAAGGGCATGTATCTACACGGCTCTCCCTATGCTATAGCGCCGAGTGAACAAACACGGGTGCCTTGGATGGCTTGGTTTTCCAATCAGTTCAAGCAACAACTTGGGCTGAATGATGACTGCCTGGCAAGGGAAGCTGCGGTGAAGCGTGTTTCCCACGACAACCTGTTCGATACACTGTTAGGGCTATTCGATGTCAGCAGCAAGGTGTACCTGCCTGAATTGGATTTAATCGCCCTGTGTCGTCGCTGAGACTGTCTGCTCAAATGATCAATAACCCGGCGTTGGCCGGGTTATTGGTTTTTAGGTGTTAAATAAGGGGAGTCTATGGCTCCTTGCCCGGCAGCTCCATATGCATCTTGATCAGGTGTTCTTCCATATCAAAGGTGACAGTAAAGCCAAGACTCTTGGCGAGGCTGGCCATATTGCGGTTTTCAAACATGGTGAAGCCGGTTAACACCTGAGTGCCCGTGGTGCGGTAGTAGTTGATTAGCTTCTCCAGCAGCAACTTGCCTATGCCAATACCCTGATGAGAACTGCGAACTGCCATGGCAAATTCCGCCTCAGTGTTGTCCGGATCGATAGAGGCTCGCACTGCGCCCAAGGTTTCCTCTTCACCATTTTCATCTCTTATGGTGGCGATAAACGCCATTTCACGGGCGTAATCTATCTGGGTCAATACCGCCATCTCTTCGTGAGTCATACGCGAGCGTACTCCAAAATAGCGCTTGTATCTGTCTTCATCCGTAAGCGAGTTGTCAAAGTCCAGATGTTTGGGTTCATCTTCCGGTAGTATCGGCCGCAACATCACCTCAAGGCCATTACGCAGTTTGGCTTTTTCTTCCAGCTCTTTGGGGTAGGGTAAAATGGCCAGTCGGCCGGCATTATCCGTGACTTCCGGATTCAGACGCAGATTGACATCCAAGAGGGTAATTTTATCGCCCGCCGCCAATACAGGATTGAGATCCAAACTTTCGATTTCGGGGCAATCGATAATGAGCTGCGAGATTTGAGTCAACATCTGGCATAGGGCGCGCATATCCAAGCCTTGGGGCAAGTGGCGATCGCGGATCTTTTGGGTCTTGAGTGCCTGGATCACCATATAGCGCGCTAGCGCCATATTCAGTGGCGGCAAAGCGACTGCAGCATCCCGGGTGGGTTCCCATTCGGAGCCACCTTCACCGAGCATGATGGCTGGGCCAAATACAGGATCGCTTATTACCGCAACTCTGAGCTCTTGTGCGCCGGCGGTAAGCGCCATTTTTTGCACTATCATGCCCTCGACCGAAGCGGCTGGGTTAGCTGTGTGGACCCGCTCGACAATGGCTGCTGCGGCCTGATTGACCTCATTTGCCGATGTCAGATTCAGCATCACCCCGTGAACGTCTGATTTATGCAAAATATCCGGTGATTGCACTTTTAATGCCACAGGGTAGCCTGCCTTATCGGCAATAGCGACAGCCTCGGCGGCATCTTTGGCATACCAAGTATCTATAGTATCCAAGCCATAGGCGTTGAGTATGTTGCGGGCATCATGGGTTTCCAGTACTCGTTTGCCTTTGGCAATGGCTTGCTGCAGCAAACTTCTGGCGGTAGCGCTATCCGTGGGAATTGAATCCGGTATCGATTGTGGTACTTCCTGCAGCAGTTTTTGGTTGCGGCGATACTCAACCATATGCATAAAGGCGCGCACGGCGCCCTCGGGTGTACGGTAAGTTGGGATCCCCGCCTTGGAAAAGTGCTTTCGAGCCCGGTAAGCGGCATCTTCCCCGCTCCAGTTGGTTAAGATGCTTACCCGATTACGTTTCGGGTGCTGTTTGACAGTTTCAATCAAGGCATCGGCTATGGTGACGCTTTCGCCAAGGGCCGAAGGGGAGTGCAGTACCAAGATGGCGTCCAGCTCATCGCTGTCCATTAATACCGACAGTGCCTGGCTGTAACGCTCGGCGCCGGCATCGCCTATAATGTCCACCGGGTTTTGCCCGGACCAGGTAGAGGGCAACAACTGAGAGAGTTTCTCCAGGGTGGCTTCGGACAATTGTGCCAACTTGCCACCTTTGAGTACCAGTTCATCCACCGCCAGCACGGCCGGGCCGCCACCGTTGGAAAGAATACACAGACGCTCACCATTGAGTGGGTTGAGGTGAGCTAGGCTCTCGAGTGCGGCAAACAATTCAACCAAGTCGGTGACCCGCAGCATACCGGCACGGCGAAAGGCGGCCTCGTAGACGGCGTCATTACCAGCTATACCTCCGGTGTGCAGTTTGGCAGCGTTACCGCCCTCGGCGCTGCGACCTGATTTGATCACCAGTATAGGTTTATGGCGGGCTGCGGCTCTGGCTGCTGACAGGAAGTGACGCTTCTCATTGACCGAATCTATATAGAGCATGATGGCGCTGGTACGGGAATCGCGACCAAGAAAATCCAGCAATTCATCGAAGTCTATGTCAGTGGCATCGCCAAGCGAAATAAAGGAAGAGAAACCGATCCCTTTGTTGTTGGCCCAGTCGAGCACTGTAGTGCAGATGGCTGCTGATTGGGATACAAAAGCTATCTTGCCGGGCAGCGCGCCTGCATGGGCCAAACTGGCATTGAGGCCCAAAGGTGGCAACATCATTCCCAAACTGTTGGGACCGAGGAGCCGCATGCCGTAACGTCTGGCGTTACCTTGGGTTAGTTCAAGCAGGTTTTCGCCTTGGTCGTTTAATTCATCTGCCATGCCTGAAGCCATGATGATAGCCACTTTGCAGCCAAATTGGGCCAGAGTTTCCACTATTGCCGGCACGCTGGAGGCACGGGTACAGATGATGGCCAGATCAGGTTTGATCGGTAAAGATTCGATATTGGGGTAGGCCAGCACGCCCATCACTGCATGGTATTTGGGAGTGACCGGCATAATCGGCCCGGCAAAGCCGCCCGAAAGCAGGTTTTTCATTACTACATTGCCTGCTCGTTTGTCGCGATTGGATGCACCTATGACGGCGATGGAACCGGGTTTGAACAGCGTGTGCAGAGTACGTTGGCTCATGGATTTCCCTGTCGACAAAGGACTTTGGTCTATACCCCATGATTCCATGGCCTGAGCAAGTAAGCAATATGCAAAAAGTAGGGCTTGATTTACAAAAAATACCATTCAGTAGAGGTGCTTACTCTTTTTGCGTGAATGAAAAGACAAGAGCAAGAGGAAACGCAAATTTGAATGGCGGGAAAGGGGAATTTCAGGCATAAAAAAACCTGCTTTAAGCAGGTTGATTTGGTACACCCGAGTGGACTCGAACCACCGACCCCTACCATGTCAAGGTAGTGCTCTAACCAGCTGAGCTACGGGTGTATTGCAAAATTTGGTACACCCGAGTGGACTCGAACCACCGACCCCTACCATGTCAAGGTAGTGCTCTAACCAGCTGAGCTACGGGTGTACTGTGTTTTTCAGGCTGTCGCCCTCGAACGAGCGCTATATTAAGGGCGAGCAGCCGCTAGTTGCAAGTAAAAAAACAGATTTTTTTATCGAGTGGCGAATTGCTGCGCAACTTGCCGGGGCTTTGATCGTATTTGGTTTAATTCGTCGCCTCATCTGAGATGACGTCAAACTGCTTGCCGCTTTTCTGTATATATCTCAAGCGAATGGCAAAGAGTATAGCCGCTACGGTTAAACCGGCGATAAGCCCAATCCAAAATCCGTGTGCCCCCATAGCGGGTACCAGAAAATCGGTATACGCCAATACATAACCCAGGGTCATACCTACTGCCCAATAGGCAAACAAGGTGATGAAAAAGGCGCTGCGGGTATCCTTGTAGCCGCGCAGGGCTCCGGCGGCAACCACCTGAATTGAATCGGATAGTTGATACAGGGCAGCCATCAGCATCAGGCTGCCTGCCAGAGTAACCACTTCGGGGTTGTCGTTATAGAGCAGGGCTATCTCATACCTGAATACCACAGTTGCCACCGCAGTGAGCATGGCCAGAGAGAAGGCAATGGATAATCCCACCTTGGTCACCAGTGCCGATACCTCGCTCTGACCACGCCCAAGGTAATAACCGACCCGAATTGAAACGGCAATCCCAATGGAGAGTGGCAACATAAACACAATCGAGGAGAAGTTCAGTGCAATTTGGTGCCCGGCCACGACAGTGGCACCGAGAGGCGCCAATAAGAGGGCTATCACCGCAAAGAGGCTGACCTCAAAGAATAGCGCCATGGCAATAGGCATGCCCAGCTTGGTCATCTCAACAATGGTGTGTAAATGAGGCTTATGAAATGCCTTGAAAGGCGCCAGTTCGGCAAAGCGTTTATGCCACTGCATATAGATGGCCATGGCAAACAACATAGCCCAAAATACCAAAGCGGTAGCGACACCACAGCCGGCGCCGCCCATGGCGGGCATGCCGAAGTGACCATTGATAAAGATATAGTTGGCGGGGATATTCACCGCCAGACCGACAAAGCCGATGACCATGGTCGGCAGGGTATAGGAAATCCCTTCGCTGCAGCCCCTGAGTACTTGATAGAGCACAAAGGCCGGCGCGCCCCAGAGAATGCCGTCAAGATAACCTATGGTCAGGCGCTTGAGTTCGGGCTCCAGTTCCATCCAATCTAAAATATGTGGCGCAGATGCCAGAAACAGCATCACACCCAAGGCACCTGTTATGGCAATATAGGCAGCCTGAAAAGCAAGTGGCTGAATCGCCTTTTGGTTATTTGCACCATGATGATGGGCGAACATGGGAGTAAATGCCAGTAACAGGCCTTGAACGAACAGAATGGCCGGTAGCCAGAGACTGGTTCCGACAGCGACGGCTGCCATGTCGACAGCACTGACTCTGCCGGCCATCAGGGTATCAATAAACCCCATCATTGTCTGGGTAAGCTGTGCAATAAGCACAGGCAAAGCCAGTTGAACTAAGCGTTTGGCCTGAAAGCCGGTGTGATTCATGAAAGCAGCCCTAACAACTAAGCGAGTGAGAAAATGTTTACAGGTATTGTTCAAGCCAAGTGTGAAATCCTGGCGATCGAGAAAAAGCCGGGGTTAAATACCCTCGAAGTCGCTCTGCCTCCTGCCTTGCGTGAGGGATTGGAAATAGGAGCGAGTGTCGCCAATAACGGCGTTTGTCTGACGGTAACCCAGCTTGCTGATGATAGGGCGTTTTTCGACGTAATGGAAGAGACTCTGGCAGTGACTAATCTTGTCGGCCTTAAGGTGGGTGACAAGGTTAATATAGAGAGGTCACTCAAATTTGGCGCCGAGCTGGGGGGCCATATTCTCTCCGGCCACGTACATACCCAAGCGCAGTTGGTGCAACTGGACGTCAGTGACAGCCATTACAATATGCAATTGGAAGTGGCTGAAGCCTGGTTGAAATACATTTTCTATAAAGGTTTTATCGGTATCAATGGTTGCAGTCTCACTATCGGCGAGGTCAAAGGGAACCGCTTTATGCTGCATCTTATTCCTGAGACTCTCAGATTGACCAATCTAGAGGATTATCGGGAAGGGGACTGGCTGAATATTGAAATCGACAGTCAGACTCAAACCATAGTCGATACAGTTGAGCGCGTACTGGCTCAGCGTAACCCGGATAATTGAGCTACTCCAGGTGAAGCGAGAAATAACTCAAATACAAAAAAGCCAGCAATGATGCTGGCTTTTACGAAGGAGGGCGTTCTAATTAAACGCGCTTCTTGAACTCACCGGTGCGGGTGTCGATTTCGATCTTGTCGCCTTCTTTAACGAAGTCGGCAACCATCAGCTTCAGATCTGTACCTACGATAGAGGCTGGCTTCATTACCTTACCAGAGGTATCACCACGGGCGGCAGGTTCAGTGTAACCTACTTCGCGAATGATAGTAGTAGGCAGTTCTACAGAGATAGCTTTGCCTTCGTAGAAAGTGACCTGACAGATCTCTTCCATTCCATCAACTATGTAGTTAATGGCATCACCCATGTTTTCGGCTTCAACGTCATACTGGTTGAAGTCTGAGTCCATAAAGACATACATAGGATCAGCAAAGTAAGAGTAGGTGCATTCCAGACGCTCGAGCTGAATATCTTCCAGCTTGTCGTCAGCCTTGAATACAGTTTCAGTACCGGAACCTTGCAGCAGGTTCTTCAGCTTCATCTTTACCACAGCAGCGTTACGGCCGGATTTGTTGAACTCGGTCTTGAGTACAACCATAGGGTTGCCGTCAACCATGATAACGTTACCTGCGCGGACTTCCTGAGCAGTCTTCATTACGTATGTTCCTATATAAACGGTTTTTCAATTCAGCGCAGAATCTTAGCCGGTTTTGGCCATTAGCACTAGCCTGTTTGCCAGATCTGCTTCATTTATTGCTTCAGCCGGCCATTTTTTTGCGTGTTGTATCAATGTCGGCATGGCAGAATTCAGTGCCAGCCAGCTTTGGCTGGCTTGATCTCCCTGGCCGCAGTTGAACGCGGTATTCAGCGTTCGCCAGGTTTGGGCGGCAAGGGGAGGCAGATTATCGCAGTATCGTGCCATAAAAGCATCCAATTTTAGCAGATGAGCTTGCTCTTCCTGCTGATAGATGTGCCAGATAAAAGGTTTGCCGGCCCACTGTGCTCGTAAAAAGGAATCTTCGCCGCGAACTATGTTGAAATCACAGCTCCACAACAGGCGATCATAGCCGTTTTGATCTGTCATCGGCAGGACTTGCACCTTGAGTGCGCCGCGGCTGAAACTTTGACCGGCTTGCCAACTGGCGGGATCTTGCCAGTCGACCTTGGGTCCGGAGTCTTGGTTAAATTGCTCAAGCAAAGGCGCGATACAGCCTAAGCTGCGCCCCTTGGGGACTAACAATTGTACCCGCCGCTCACTCTGTTGCCAAAGCTCAAGCAGCGCATGCAAGGCTTGGGTCTCGTAGCTGAACAGGCTGATGAGGTAATCATCAGTGCTAATATCACTCAGCCCCATTTTTGCAAAGTGGGCCAAAGCGTGCTCAGGCGTTGCTTGCCAGGCATCACGCTCGCTAAATAGGGATTGCTCGCAGATGAGTCCACCTGACTTTGGGGTAAAGCCCGGGAAGAAAAAGGTCTTTTTGACTCCTTTGAGTGCCGGTGAGCTGAGGCCGTGGCAATCATCTATCCAGCTCTCGGCGCTGAGATAATCCAGGTTTATCCATTTGGGCGCCTTGGCGAGCTCTGGCAGGCTTGTAAGCACCTCCGAGGGTAAGTCGCAGGCAAAGGCTTCTATCAAAACTTCGCCCGGTTGCCAGGTCAGGGGGAGGGGAGCGCGCCAGTGGATGACTTCAACACCACCAAAGTGTTGACTGACAAGGGCCGGGTTTAGCTCAGGTAAAATGTGCGCGAAGCTGTTGAGATCATCGACCCACAAGCGTACCTCAATACCGTATTCGCCGGCCAGCTGCCGCGCCAGGCGCCAGGTAACGCCTATGTCGCCATAGTTGTCCACCACAGTACAGAAGATATCCCAATGACGCAGATTGTCGGCTTGCATCTTGTTTTTATTTTCCTGAGTAATAGCCAATAAAAAGGCGGCCATATAGGCCGCCGGAGACATACCGGGGAGCGAATATCAGTCTTCCAGCTCGGCCAGGCACATCTCTTCGTAAATCTGTTTAACCCAGGCGTCGACACGCTCTTCGGTCAATTCAGGCTGGCGGTCTTCATCTATACCCAGACCAACAAAGTGCTTGTCGTCAACCAGCCCTTTAGAGGCTTCGAAGTTATAGCTGTCAGTCGGCCAGTGGCCAATGACTATTGCGCCGCGCTCTTCAACGATATCGCGGATCATGCCCATGGCATCAAGGAAGTACTCGGCATAGTCTTCCTGATCGCCGCAACCGAAAATGGCTACCAGCTTATCGGTAAAATCAATCTGCTCCAGCTCCGGGAAGAAGTCATCCCAGTCACATTGAGCTTCACCATAGTACCAGGTTGGGATCCCGAAGATCAGCAGGTCGTATTCGGCGATCTGCTCTTTGGTGCTCTTGGCGATATCTTTCACCTCAACCATCTTCTTGCCCAGTTTCTTCTGGATCATCTTGGCTACAGCTTCGGTGTTACCTGTATCGCTACCGAAAAAAAGACCTACAGTTGCCATTGTCTTTCCTTTAATGTCTAGTTCGCTATCTACTTCGATCTTTCCTGACAGGGGCTAACCTAGCTGCTCCTGAAGGATCAATTCTATTAACTGGCTGCGGCTGATGTTACTGGCCAAAGCCTTCTCATTCAAGGCGTCATATAAATCTTGTGACACTTTTAACTCTATTCGTTTCAGACCTTTCGCCCGATCCCGCATGATCTGGTTACGTTTATTCACCTTGAGCTGCTGCTCGCGGGGCAGAGGGTTGCTTCTAGGCCGTCCGCGGCGCTTTTCAGTGGCAAAAAGGTCTATGGTTGTTCTATCTGTTGCTTCTTTTGCCATTTGAAATCTGATGTTTAACCTATACCTGAGCCTTCCCAGGTCATTTGAATTATCCCCTTGACGACAAAGCCTGCACAACCAAGGAAGAGTACCAACCAAACAATAAAGCGACCAAACTTAGGCACGTTACCCTGATTGAGTACATCCCTGATGGCCATACCGATAAAAAAGAAAATTGCTGCGAAAAACAGATCCAGTCCAACGGCTTCTATCTGTTGCATATACTGGTTCAACACGCTGCAGCCTCCCGGTGTTCCCTAGCCAAAAAGAGGCGCGAATATAGCATATTGGTTCGGGGGCTGCTACCGCCTTTACCCACGCCCTGGCCTTGGATTTTAATCGTTACTGTCAATGAAGTCGGACACTATACGGTTGAATATCGCAGGTTTCTGGGCGTGCAACCAATGTCCACACCCCTCAAGGGTCTTGGCTTTGACCTGAGGAAACTGAGTCACAATCTCTTTTTTGTAAGCGGCGGTCACATAATTTGACTCACTGCCGCGGATCATCAAGGTGGGCCCTTGATAGCTCAGTTGGCCGTCGCAGCGCTCAGGGCCGTTATGCCAACCTATGATAGCCGGATAACTGTCAATCAGCCCCGGTAAATTCATCTTCCACTCAAAGCCGGATTCGGTGCGGCGTAAGCTCTTGAGCAGAAACTGCGCCGTCGCCTCGTCGATGCCATGGTTCAAAAGATGTGCCAGCGCCTGACGTCTGTCTTTAATATCCAGCGGCATACTGCTTAGGCCGGCAAACACCTTTTCATGTCTCGGCAAATAGGCCACAGGCGCAATATCGGCGGCGGTCAAAGACTGTACCCGCTGCGGATAAGCCAGCGCCGTTGCCATGGCAATCTTGCCGCCCATGGAATGGCCCACCAGGTGCACCTTGTCTATCGCCAGTTTATCAAGCAGGGACACAAGCGCGTTTGCAAGCCCTGGATAATCCATTTGCGGCCAATGTTCGCTCTGGCCGTGATTGGGGCAATCGACTCTTATCACTTGGTGATTTTGCTCAAGCAGGGTCCCGAGCGATTTAAGATTATCCAAATCACCGAATAAGCCGTGGATCAGCAATACCGGACTACCGCTTCCGGTCGAGATAAAGTGCATACAGCCCCCTTCACAGTGAGTTTGTTGCCGGTATTTCAGCAGGGGGCAAATTCTGCGACAAAGGCCGGTATTTGACAAGGATGGATGCGGATTAAACATCGCTTTGATTGCTTTTTCAACAAATTGCAGTGCAAGTCTTAGGTTTGTAAGCCAATTATCTCATTTTGGCGCGATTCAGCCTTCCCCCGCAGGCGAGTTATGGCATACTTTGAGCCAAATCTCGTAGCCGCGACCACGGGCGCTGTGACGGCAATGTCATGATGGCTACATAGAACAAGTTGAAACTAAAGGAATCGGGCCATGAAATATATTGAGGTGGATGAGGAACTGTATCGCTTTATTGCCGGGAAAACCGAAAGGATAGGTGAAAGTGCATCGGACATTCTTCGTCGACTGCTGGGCTTGGATGCGACGGCTGTTGAACCCAAGGCACCGGCTGACATCAGCCAGCCAAGCATGGAGCAGGGTTATCGTCCCAATACATTACCCGAGGCCGAGTCAACCCTGGACTTTGACAATCTATTCAGCAGTGCGGCTATCGAAGCTCAAAAGGGGGCTGTTGGCCGTTTTTTGTTTGCCCTCGAATGCCTCTATAACCAGGACCCAAAAGGGTTTGAGCAGGTGCTGCAGGTTCAAGGGCGCGACCGTCTTTACTTTGCCACCTCGAAGGAAGCGCTATTGAAGGCCAGTAAATCGGCCAACCCCAAAGAAGTCGGCAGCAGTGGCTTTTGGGTAACCACCAATAACAACACTGCCAAGAAGCACACCATATTGACCGAAGTACTGGAAAAGATGGGCTGCGACGGCGACAAGGCCAAAGTGATAGCCGATCTGGCGCTGCCGATTAAAGCGTAAATCTGTTTATCAACATCTGTCATCAAGGAGTACTATTTTGGCTATTCATGAGCGGGCCGGTAAAAGGGCCATACAGAAGGATCTGGTTAATATTCCGCGGCTGATGAGCCATTATTATCGAATTGTCCCCAACTGTGATGACCCTGCCCAGAAAGTGAGCTTTGGCACCTCTGGGCACAGGGGCTGCTCCTTCAATGGCAGTTTCAATCAAAATCATATCTGGGCCATTACCCAGGCAGTGGTAGATTACCGCCAATCTCAGGGGATTGAAGGTTCGCTTTATTTGGGCATGGACACTCATGCCTTGTCCGAGGCTGCTTATATATCAGCCATTGAAGTCTTGCTGGCCAACGATGTTAAGGTGGTGGTGCAAGAGAGGCAGGGCTTTACGCCAACGCCTGTTATCTCCCATGCCATAGTTAGCGCAAACCGAAATGCCGCCGAGCTCAGTGATGGCATTATTATTACCCCGTCCCACAATCCACCGCAAGATGGTGGAATTAAGTACAATCCGCCCCATGGTGGGCCAGCTGAAGGTGAGATTACCGCCTGGATTGAGCAGCGAGCCAATGATTATCTCAAGGCGCAGCTGGAAGGGGTCAGGAAACTCAACTATGGCGTAGCCGCCAGTATCGGACTCATCAAAGAGACCGATCTTATTGAGCCCTATGTTACCGATCTCGCCTCTGTGGTGAATATGCAAGCCATCAAAGATGCCGGCGTTCGTATAGGTGTCGACCCCCTGGGCGGCTCAGGCATCCATTATTGGTCACATATTGCCGACCGTTATGGGCTGAATATCACAGTGGTCAACGATCGAGTCGATCCCAGTTTCGGCTTTATGCCACTGGATAAAGACGGCAAGATCCGTATGGACTGCTCGTCACCTTTTGCCATGGCAGGCTTGCTTAAGCACATGGATGAGTTTGATATCTGTCTTGGCAACGATCCTGACTACGACAGACACGGGATAGTCTGCCCAGAGACTGGGTTGATGGACCCCAACCACTTTTTGGCAGTGGCGATAGATTACCTGCTGGAACACAGACCCGATTGGCCACAGACGCTGCAAATAGGCAAGACCTTGGTTTCCAGTGGCATGATAGACAAGATTGTTGCCTCACACGGGCGCAAGCTTTGTGAAGTACCGGTTGGTTTCAAGTGGTTTGTCAGTGGCTTGAGTGAAGCCAGCCTGGCCTTTGGCGGCGAGGAGAGCGCCGGCGCCGCCTTCCTTCGCCGTAACGGTACAACTTGGTGCACGGACAAAGACGGTTTTATTCTCGGGCTGCTGGCCGCTGAAATCCTCGCCGTTACCGGCAAAAATCCAGCCGAGCGTTATGCAGAGCTGGCTGCCATACACGGTGATTGCTTCTACAAACGGATAGACAGCCCCATCAATCCCAAGCAAAAGGCGCGTTTTGCCACCCTCAATGCAGATACCTTGGGGGCAGAGACTTTGGCTGGAGACAAGATTGAGGCGGTACTGACCAAGGCTCCCGGCAATGATGGTGCCATTGGCGGTATTAAGGTGTTAACTGACAACGGCTGGTTTGCCGCCAGACCATCAGGCACTGAGGCACTCTATAAAATTTACGCCGAAAGCTTTGTCAGCGAGCAGCATCTGCAGCAGATATTGGAACAGGCGAGAGCGCTGATAACCAGCGCCCTAAAAGGCAAGCCGAACTGAGCTTAAGAGATTGCCAGTTCAGTAAAAAAGCGCAGCCGTGAACACAGCTGCGCTTTTTTATTCCCGGGGTTCAATATTCCAGATGGCAACTGGGCAGGTTATTCTTCTGGATATAATCCTGATGATATTCTTCCGCACGATGAAACTGTTTCACTGGAACAATTTCCGTCACTATGTGCCGCTGCCCCCACTTCCCACTACGAGCTAATGCCAGTTTTGAGGCCTCAGCCTGCTCCTTTTGCTCTTTGCTGTGAAAAAAAATCACGCTCCGATACTGAGTGCCGATATCGCCCCCTTGGCGATTTAGGCTGGTAGGGTTGTGATTACGCCAGAAAACTTGCAGCAACTCTGTAAATGAAACCTGGGCTTCATCGAACTCCACCTGAACCACTTCGGCATGGCCGCTGTTGCCCTGTTTTACCTCTTCATAGCGATTGATTCTATCATCACCGCCCATATAACCACTGCTGGCGTTTTTTACGCCGGGTACTTGGCGAAAGAAATACTCTACTCCCCAAAAACAACCGCCACCGAATGTTGCTACCGCCATTTAATTTACCTTCTAGATGTCCAGATGGCTAAAATTATGTGCAATAAGTTTTCCTGTCAAGTGTCGTGTTTGACTGATTTTGACTTGTGCATATAGCTAGCTCTCTTTTGAATAGGCCCTGGCCAGCTCGAGGTGGCTTTTGGCGACAGCCGTTTTGATAAAACTCCTGCGAAGCGAGGTATTTAGTCACATAGCCAACAGGTTAAGCTGTGATACTATGAAACCTTGCTCTCTGGCGCTGGTCTCAACAAGCAAACGCATTTTGACAAGTTCCCAGGAGGCAGCGTTAATGGAAACAACAGCCAAAGCGGCAATAAGAAGGAGTATTTCGTGTTACAAGCCTTGAAGGATAATCCTGACTTCCTGTCATTGACTCTGGATAACCCCAATTCTCTGGAAAGTGTTAGCGGCACGCTTGGCGACCACACCCGGATAGCGATTTGGGACACAGGAGTCTTGCTGTTCGAGCCTCTGGATAACCAAAGTGATAAAGATATTGTGCTGTCATCCGGGGTACACGGCAATGAAACTGCACCTATCGAGCTGTGCAATGGCATTATCAAGTCGCTGTTGAAGCAAGAGCTACGGGTAGGGCAGCGAGTACTTTTCATATTCGGTAACCCGGCGGCAATTAACCGTGGCACCCGTATTGCCGATGAAAACCTCAACCGACTGTTCAGTGGTGAGCATTCCAATCCCCCCGGGCTGGTGAACCCGGAGCGGATCCGCGCCAAGAAGCTGGAAACTTATGTCACACGTTTCTTCGAAGACGCACCACAAGGGGCAAGACAAAGGATCCATTACGATTTGCACACCGCCATTCGCGGCTCCAAACATGAAAAGTTTGCCATCTATCCCTATCGACCGGGTAAGGCTTACAGCCGTGAACAATTGATGTTCCTGGAGGCGGCCGGAGTCGATACCGTGTTGCTGCATCACGAACCCACAACCACTTTCAGCTATTTCTCGTCAAATCAGTTTGGCGCCGACGCCTTTACCATTGAGCTGGGCAAGGTTTACCCCATGGGACAAAACGATATGACACGTTTTATCGCTACCCGGGAGATGCTGAGTCGTTTGATCTGCAAACAATCGCTGGAACTCGAGGAGCAGGCGCTTGAGCGGGTCAATATCTATCAGGTCTGTAGGGTCATCAATAAGCAGGCCGACGACTTTGAATTTACCTTCGCCAGTGATGTGGAAAACTTCAGCGCTTTCCCCAAGGGTTATGTGCTGGCGCGGGAAGCGGGCAGGGATATTCGAGTAGAACAGGACTCGGAAGCCGTGGTGTTTCCCAACGCCAAGGTGCCCATTGGCCAACGTACAGTAATCTGCCTGGTTCAAGCCAAAGAGGTGCCATTGGCCTGAATTGTAAACCAATATATACGCGCCGATCCCATGCTAGTTGGCAAAGCACCCATGGTGGGAGTTGCTTGCTAGTTTACGTTAACGTAATGTTCGGGGCGCGTACTGAAAAAATCGGTAGGGCCGGTTTCGAGCCGGACAAACCCAGAGACAACAAGAGCACACTATGAGCAACGCAACAAATATGAACGAGACGGTGCATCGGGTGAGTTTTTTGAACAAGGACTCGCTGCATATCCCTGTACTCAAAATACTTCAGGCCGACGGCACCACCTATGAAGAGGCGGTATTGCCCGTCATAGATGAAGCCCTGTCACGCAAGATATTCGATACCTGTGTCTTTACCCGTGTCCTGGACGAACGTATGTTGGGCGCCCAGCGTCAGGGAAGGATCAGTTTTTACATGACCTGTATCGGTGAAGAAGCTGCCGTTATCGGCAGTGCCGCCGCGCTGGATGACAAGGATGTGATCCTTGCCCAGTACCGCGAACATGCCGCACTGCGTTATCGCGGCTTTAGCACAGAGCAGTTTATGAACCAGATGTTCAGCAATGAGAAAGATCTGGGCAAAGGCCGGCAGATGCCTATTCACTACGGCAGCCGTGAACTCAACTACCAAACCATCTCTTCACCGCTGGCGACTCAGATCCCGCAGGCATCCGGTGTAGGCTACTCGCTGAAGATGCAAGGCAAGCGTAATGTCGCCATCTGTTACTTCGGTGAAGGTGCTGCCTCTGAAGGCGATTTCCATGCCGGTCTCAATATGGCCGCAGTTCATAAAGCGCCGGTTATCTTCTTTTGCCGTAACAACGGCTACGCCATCTCAACCCCTACGGAAGAGCAGTACGCCGGTAACGGCATAGCCAGCCGCGGCGTTGGTTATGGCATGCACACCATCAGAGTCGACGGTAACGATATGTTGGCGGTTCTGGCCGCAACTCAGCAAGCCAGAGCTTACGCGCTTGAAAACAACGCGCCTGTGCTGATTGAAGCCATGACCTACCGCCTGGGTGCCCACTCATCTTCCGACGATCCATCCGGTTATCGCTCCAAAGAGGAAGAAGCCAAGTGGCAACAGCACGACCCTGTGAAACGCTTCAAGTTGTGGCTGATCAACAAAGGCTGGCTCAAGGAAAGCGACGAGACCGAGCTGTATGAGAAGTATCGTGAGGAAGTGCTGGCCGCGGTAAAAGTGGCCGAAAAGGTTCCGGCACCAGCCATAGAAGCCATCA
Source organism: Shewanella sp. ECSMB14102 (assembly GCF_000813075.1). NCBI lineage: Bacteria > Pseudomonadati > Pseudomonadota > Gammaproteobacteria > Alteromonadales > Shewanellaceae > Shewanella > Shewanella sp. ECSMB14102. The sequence goes on along the minus strand of NZ_JWGX01000004.1, from coordinate 108,136 downwards.
TAGAAGACGTTTTTGATCAGCCGACTGCGGCGCTCAAGCAGCAATTAACCGAGCTTAAGGCCCATGTTGCCAAGTATCCGAAAGCCTATCCTAAAACAGCAGGGAGATCATAAGCGTGGCACAGATGAATATGTTACAGGCCATCAATAATGCCCTGACCATAGCGATGGAAGCCGACGACAAGATGCTGGTTTTCGGTGAAGACGTAGGCCATTTCGGCGGTGTGTTCCGGGCAACTTCCGGTTTGCAGGAAAAGTTTGGCCGTGAGCGCTGCTTCAATACTCCACTTACCGAGCAGGGGATTGCCGGCTTTGCCAACGGCCTGGCTTCCAACGGCATGACGCCGGTAGCGGAAATCCAGTTTGCCGACTACATCTTCCCGGCGTTCGATCAAATCGTCAACGAAGCAGCCAAGTTCAGATACCGAAGCGGCAACGAGTTTGATGTCGGCGGCCTGACCTTCAGAACCCCCTATGGCGGCGGCATTGCCGGCGGTCATTACCACTCCCAGTCACCGGAAGCCTACTTTACCCAAACGCCCGGTCTCAAGGTGGTGGTTCCCCGTAACCCCTACCAAGCCAAGGGTTTGCTGCTGGCTGCCATTCGCGATAGCAACCCTGTGGTCTTCTTCGAGCCCAAGCGCTTGTACCGCGCCTCTGTCGGCGATGTGCCGGAAGGCGATTATCAACTGGAGCTGGGTAAAGCCGAAGTGGTTCGTGAAGGTAAAGATATCACTCTGCTGGCCTGGGGCGCGCAGATGGAAATCATAGAGAAAGCAGCCGATATGGCCAAAGAGGAAGGTATTGACTGCGAAGTCATCGACCTTCGTACTCTGGCCCCTTGGGATGTGGAAACCGTGGCCGAGTCGGTGAAAAAGACCGGCAGATTGCTTATCAACCACGAAGCGCCACTGACCGGTGGTTTTGCCGGTGAAATTGCCGCTACCATCCAACAGGAATGTTTCCTGTATCTGGAGTCGCCCATCAGCCGGGTTTGTGGTCTGGATACGCCATATCCCTTAATCCATGAAAAAGAATATATGCCGGATGCGCTTAAAACCTTTGAAGCCATCAAGGCCTCGGTGAATTTTTAGGAGAGCCAGGATGATTAAAGATTTTATTTTGCCCGACATAGGCGAAGGTGTTGTCGAGTGTGAACTGGTGGAATGGTTGGTGGCAGAGGGGGATACAGTCGCCGAAGATCAACCTGTTTGTGATGTGATGACAGACAAGGCACTGGTGCAAATTCCTGCGCCTTTCCCGGGTGTTATCAGTAAGCTTTATTACGCCAAGGGTGAAATTGCCAAGGTGCATGAGCCTTTGTATGCCGTGGAAGTGGATGTTGCAGACAGCGAAGCGCCTGTACCTGCAGCCAGCGCCGATACTGCCGCATCGTCTAGCACTAACACTACGGCTAGCGCCGGCAGCCAGGTGGAAGACTTTATGCTGCCGGATATCGGCGAGGGCATAGTCGAATGCGAACTGGTGGAGTGGCTGGTCGCAGAAGGCGACACTGTGGTTGAAGATCAACCTATCTGTGATGTAATGACTGATAAGGCGTTGGTGCAAATCCCGGCGATGAAGGCCGGTAAAATTGTCAAGCTGCACTACCGTAAGGGCCAGTTGGCCCAGGTGCATCAGCCACTGTTTGCCATTGAAGTTGCCGCTGAATCCGGTAGTGCAGCCGTGGCTCAAACCGCTGAAACAAGTGCTCCATCAGGCTCAGCATCTGCCGTCTCTCAAGCACAGGCTCAAGCCCAGAGCAGCTCGCAAACTGCCGCCTGCAGTATGGTGCCCCAGGGCAAGGCACTTGCAAGCCCAGCGGTAAGACGTATGGCTCGCAGTCTGGATGTCGATATCGCCAAAGTGCCTGGCAGCGGCAAAAATGGCCGGGTCTACAAAGAGGATATCGAACGTTTCCTTAAGGGGGCGACTCCTCAGGCACAAGCCCAAACCCAAACTTTGGCAGAGGGCCAAGTGCAAGCCAGCAAAGCGGCAACGGCAAGCGATAGGGTAGAGCCTATCAAGGGCGTTCGTGCCGTGATGGCGCGGATGATGACAGAGTCCGTCTCCAGCATTCCGCACTTTACTTATTGCGAAGAGCTGGACTTGACCGAGCTTATCGCCCTTCGTGAAGCGATGAAGGCCAAGTACTCCAATGACGAGCTCAAGCTGACCATGATGCCTTTCTTTATGAAGGCCATGTCGCTGGCGCTGACCGAGTTTCCGGTGATCAACAGCCGAGTGAACGCAGATTGTACCGAACTCACTTATCTTGGTCGTCACAACATAGGGATGGCCGTCGACTCCAAGGTCGGTTTGTTGGTGCCTAACGTCAAGGATGTACAGGATAAATCGATTCTGGATGTTGCTGCCGAAGTCACCCGTCTGACCCAGGCCGCGCGCTCAGGTAGAGTGGCGCCTGCCGATCTTAAAGATGGCAGCATCTCCATCTCCAACATAGGCGCGCTGGGCGGCACTGTGGCAACGCCCATTATCAATAAACCCGAGGTGGCGATTGTGGCCTTGGGTAAGGTGCAAACCCTGCCGCGCTTTAATGCCAAGGGTAAGGTGGAAGCTCGTAAACTGATGCAGGTCAGTTGGTCAGGCGATCACAGAGTGATAGATGGCGGCACCATTGCCCGCTTCTGTAATCTGTGGAAACAATATCTCGAGCAGCCGCAGGAAATGCTGTTGGCGATGAGATAAGATTGGAGGCCCCGCAATGCGGGGCCTTGTTTTAGGTGTGTTTCGGGAGCAAGATTACTCCTGCCTGCTTAAGGCAATGGCTTTATTTGATCCTGAGCACAAAGTGGTTACGATTTGATGGCAGATTTCGTATAATTGCCAACAGTATTAGTCGCATTGGGTCTGTTATGAGTCAGGTAGCACCAAGCATAGAAAATATTCAATATCCTTTCCCGCCAAAACCGGTTCCCTTGTCTGAACAGGAAAAAAGCGAATACAAAGCCAGGATCAAGCAACTGCTCAAAGAGCAGAATGCGGTGCTGGTTGCCCATTACTATACGGACCCTGAAATTCAGGCTCTGGCCGAGGAAACCGGTGGCTGCGTTTCCGACTCGCTCGAAATGGCGCGTTTTGGGCGTGATCATCCCGCCAAAACGCTCATCGTTGCCGGGGTTAAGTTTATGGGGGAAACCGCCAAGATCCTGAGCCCGGAAAAAACCATTCTGATGCCGACTCTGGAAGCCACCTGTTCTCTGGATGTTGGTTGTCCTATTGAGCAGTTTAGTGCTTTCTGCGACGCGCATCCGGATCACACGGTAGTGGTCTATGCCAATACTTCGGCTGCGGTCAAAGCCCGGGCCGATTGGGTAGTGACTTCCAGCATAGCGCTGGAGATCGTGGAACACCTGGACAGCGAAGGCAAGAAGATCATCTGGGGGCCGGATCGTCACTTGGGCAGTTATATTGCCAAGCAAACTGGTGCCGAGATGTTGATGTGGCAGGGCGAGTGTATTGTGCACGATGAATTCAAGGCCAACGCCTTGCGTCAATTAAAGGCGCTGCACCCGAACGCCGCCATTCTGGTTCACCCTGAATCTCCGGCGAGTGTTGTGGAAATGGCCGATGCCGTAGGTTCAACCAGTCAGTTGATCAAAGCTGCCCAGACCATGGACAATGATACCTTTATCGTGGCCACCGATAGAGGCATCTTCTATAAGATGCAACAGGCAGCGCCGGGCAAGACCCTGATTGAAGCCCCAACCGGCGGTGAAGGTGCCACTTGCCGCAGCTGTGCTCACTGCCCCTGGATGGCAATGAATGGTCTCAAGGCGATTGCCAGCGCGCTGGAAAACCAGGATAACAGTCAACATGAGATTTTCGTCGATGAAGCGCTGCGTCAAGGCGCTTTGGTGCCTCTGACTCGAATGTTGGATTTTGCCAAAACCCTCAACATGCAGGTCAAAGGCAACGCCTGAATAGCTTAAACTGTTTTTTATTCGACAAGCCAATAAAGAGCCTACATTTGTAGGCTCTTTTTCCATTGACATCCATTGGCATCGACTATACTTGCCAACGTATGCTGAAAAATAAATTTCATATTAATAAATGAATTAGTTAGCTGCTTAAAGGATGCATCAATGAAATGGCAATGGATTGAAAATCTTCCTCTGAAACACAAATTTCTCTTGGTTATCCTGCCGCCTTTTATCGCGGCAACCCTATTTGGTATTTTATTGTTCAGCGATCGACTGTCGCTCGCCAATGGTCTGGAAGAGGTGCTGGATCTCAGCGAGTTGGCGGTGGTCAACTCGGCGCTGGTACATGAACTGCAAAAAGAGCGCGGCATGAGCGCGGGTTATCTCGGTTCCAAGGGCAAGAGTTTTGCCGATAAACTACCGGGCCAGCGGCAACTCACAGATAAACAACTCCAGCAATTTAATGATTTCTTGAATAATCATCAGCTTCCCGCCGATTTTGCTACCGATTTAACGAAGGCAAGAAGTAGCATTGCCCGTTTGCAAGACATTCGCAATCTGGTAGATATACAAGGGATAAGCGTTGCCGAAGAAGTGGCATTTTACACTGAGCTGAATAAATTACTGCTGTCGATAGTCGATCTTAGTGTGCAGAAGGGCGGCGATCAACAGATTGCCATCAAGGCCGCCGCTTTTTCGGCGTTTTTGCAGATGAAGGAACGCGCAGGTATCGAGCGGGCGGTACTCAGTTCAACCTTCGGACAGAGTGAGTTCAAACCCGGTGTCTACCGTAAATTTATCACTTTGGTCTCTGAACAAAACGCTTACCAGGAAAGGTTTGTGGCCTTGGCTGATGAAACCGCTCGCAAGGATTTACAGGCATTGCAAACCCAAGCTGCTGTCGCCGAAGTCGCTCGCTTGAGGGAGTTGGCTTATGGCCAGAAAGCCGAGGATCTCAAGTCCCAATCTCCGGAGATTTGGTTTAATCAGTCGACAGCACGCATCAATCTGTTACATGAATTTGAGCAGAAGCTGTCGAATAAACTCCTGGCCGAGACCTTGAACAAACAGCAAAATGCTACTAACCAGACCTGGATAGTACTTGGGGTTATGGTGTTTGGTTTAATCATTGTCAGTCTGGTCTCCAGCATCATACTCAAATATCTGCATGGCAGCTTGCGGGAATTGCATCAGGGCGTTACCCGAGCCCGGGCTCACTATGACTTAAGTGTGCGTTTGCCCCATACGGGTAAAGATGAGTTTGGTGAGCTGGCCGAATCCTTCAATAGTATGATGGCCGACTTTGAGCTGGTGATACTGCGGGTTCGCTCCAGTAGCAAGACCTTGCTGGGAGTGGTACAACAGATGGAACAGCATTCTACTCAGATGCAGGCCGATGTAGCGGTTGGCTCCAGCGAGACAGAGCAAGTGGCATCTGCGATGACAGAGATGAGTTCAACCGTACAGGAAATTGCCTCCAACGCGGTACGGGCCTCTGAAGCATCCAATCAAGCCAGCACTGAGGCCAGGGAAGGGAGCCTGGAAGTGGGGCGCACGGCATCGGCCATCAATGAACTGGCTGAAGAAATTAGTTATGCCGCCGATGCAATATCCAAACTGGATAAAGATATTCACGGTATTGTCAGTGTGTTGGAGGTCATCAGTGGCATAGCCGAGCAGACCAATCTCCTGGCGCTTAATGCCGCCATCGAAGCCGCCCGGGCCGGCGAAATGGGCCGCGGCTTTGCCGTGGTGGCCGATGAGGTGCGCAATCTGGCGCAGCGGGCACAATCTTCCACTGAAGATATCCGTAATATGACAGAAAGGCTCAAACAGGGCGCCGAAGTAGCGGTAGCCGCTATCACCAAAGGTAAGGCTCAGGCCGGCATCAGTGTCGATGAGGCAAACCGCGCCGGTGAGGAGCTCAGGCGCATAGTTGAACACGTGGAAGTTATTGATAGCATGAATGAACAGATAGCTGCCGCAACCCATGAGCAGTCGGCCGTATCAGAAGAGGTGAATCGCAATGCGATGCAGATCAGTGATATCTACCGCAATACCCAAGATATAGCCAATGAGCTTGGCAAACTCAACGAACTGCTGATTAAAGACGCCAACAAAATGAGCGATGAGGTAAGTAAATTCCGCTTAAACGAACACTGATTGAAGTATTTTTCATCGCCTTTGCTCAGCAAACACGCAAACGGAGATTAAGGCGGATTTTTGCTTGACCGGCATTCGCCTTTTGCGTAAAGTACCGCTCCATCAAGGGGATAGAGATATTACTCCTGATAGATGTGTTGATACCCACAGTAAAAAGTATCGAAACGGTGAGGTGTCCGAGTGGCTGAAGGAGCACGCCTGGAAAGTGTGTATACGGCAACGTATCGAGGGTTCGAATCCCTCCTTCACCGCCAGATTAAAAAAACCCGACCATAAGGTCGGGTTTTTGCGTTTCTGAGCATAGTCCTTTGAATGATAGCGGCTGCGCGGTCAAGATTCCCAACCTTTCTGCAGCAAATTAGCTTTGTACGACTAATCCTGACGTATGCGGCACAGTTTGTGAGAGGGGTATCCATAATATCAACACATTAGCCGATTTGATTTTATCCCAGTAAGTTGGGAAACAGCCCCTTAAAACCTGCGGCTATTACCTCAATGCCAATGGATAGCATCAAGAGTCCCATCAGACGGGTGATCACGTTGATCCCTGTTTTACCGAGGAGCTTATTGATGACCGAAGCCATTCTGAACAATGCAAAGCTGAGCAGACCAAACAGCGCTACAGTCACCGACATGGCCAGCAGATTAGCCAGGCCTTTATGCTCGGCGGCAAAGACGATAACTGAGCTGATAGCCCCTGGGCCAGCCATTAGAGGCAAAGCCAGCGGTACCACAGCCACAGATTCCATCGCCGAGGCTTCTCTGTCTTCTTCCTGGTTGCGTTTCACCTCGCCAAGCTTTCCTTGCAACATGGACATGGCGATGATGGCAATCAGTGTACCGCCGGCAATTCGGAACGCCGACAGCGAAATACTGAACATATTCAATATATACTGACCCGCCACTGTGGTAATCAAGAGGATTACCACCACGGCAAAGTTGGATATTTTAGCGGTATGGTTACGCTCAGCCTCAGTCTGGTGACTGGTCAGGCTGACAAATACCGGCAACAGGCCCACCGGGTTGATGATAGCCACCAGTCCGAGGAAAAATTTAACGTACAGGGTCAAATCCAATTTCGTATCCTTCCAGTGTAGGGAACTCACCGGGAAACAGTAACTTGAGACGGTGCATACTCTACCCTAAGTTAACAAACCCCAGAAATGAGATTTTCTATACTTGGTCACAACTTCGAATAAATTTTCGTAATATCAGTGCAGTCAAAGCTGCAGTATAGTCGATTCTAATACAAAGATTTTTTCTATGCTTGAATCTGATTTAACGTTGTTGAATTACATAAAACGCCATGCCTGTGGCCAAGATCACAGATGTCCACCCGGTTTGGATGTAATTTTATTTCATGTGAGAGAGTTTAACCAAGATGAGCCTTTGTTAAATTTTTTTACGGGAAACTGATTATGAAAGTCACCAATACTCAGGAACTGGATCTGCTACTGGAAAGAGTCAGCCAGGCTCAGGCGAAATTCGCAGGTTTCAGTCAGCAGCAAGTCGATAAGATATTTCGCGCCGCCGCGCTGGCTGCCGCCGATGCCAGAATAGCGTTGGCAAAACAGGCCGCCGCCGAAACCTCCATGGGAGTGCTGGAGGATAAAGTGATTAAAAACCACTTTGCTTCCGAGTATATCTATAACAAGTACAAAGATGAAAAGACCTGCGGCATTCTGGAAGAAGACGACACCTTCGGCACCATCACAATTGCCGAACCCGTGGGGATCATCTGCGGCATAGTACCGACAACCAATCCTACTTCCACCGCTATCTTCAAGGCGCTTATCAGCCTGAAAACCCGTAATGCCATCGTCTTCTCCCCGCACCCCAGAGCCAAGGCATCCACAGTCGCAGCCGCCCGAATAGTACTGGATGCCGCCATTAAGGCCGGAGCTCCCGAGGACATTATAGGCTGGATAGATGAACCCAGCGTCGCACTTTCCAATCACCTGATGACCCACGAAAAGATAAATCTTATTCTGGCCACCGGCGGCCCGGGTATGGTGAAAGCCGCTTACTCTTCCGGGAAACCTGCCATAGGTGTCGGCGCAGGTAATACACCTGTGGTTATTGATGAAACCGCGGATATCAAACGCGCGGTGGCTTCCATATTGATGTCAAAAACCTTTGATAACGGTGTGGTATGCGCCTCTGAACAAGCGGTAGTGGTACTCGATAGCGTCTACCAAGCAGTACGGGAGCGTTTTGCTCATCATGGCGGTTACCTGCTCAATGACGAAGAATGCCTTGCCGTGAAACAGGTTATCCTCAAAGATGGCGCGCTCAATGCCGCCATTGTTGGCCAGGGTGCGGCGCGCATTGCCGAAATGGCCGGCTTCAGCGTACCGAGCTGGACCAAGGTACTGATCGGTGAGGTGGATGAAATCACCGAAGCCGAAGCCTTCGCCCATGAAAAGCTTTCGCCGCTGCTTGGTATGTACCGCGCCAACGACTTTGATGAGGCGCTGGATAAGGCCGATGCCTTGGTGAAACTCGGTGGTATCGGTCATACCTCTGGACTCTATACAGATCAAGATACCCAGGTGCAGCGGGTCAAGCGTTTCGGTGAGCGGATGAAAACAGCTCGAATTCTGATAAACACCCCGGCATCTCAAGGCGGGATTGGCGATCTCTATAACTTCAAGCTGGCACCTTCTCTCACTTTGGGCTGTGGCTCCTGGGGGGGGAACTCGATTTCGGAGAACGTGGGCCCGAGTCACCTTATCAACAAGAAAACTGTCGCCAAGAGGGCCGAGAATATGTTGTGGCACAAACTTCCATCCTCCATTTATTTCCGCCGCGGTAGTCTACCTATTGCCCTGGAGGAGTTGGCCGACAAACGCCGCGCCTTGATAGTGACAGACAAGTTCTTGTTCAATAATGGCTACTGTGATGAAACCGTCAAGATCCTCAAGGGCTTGGGGCTGGATACCGAAGTGTTTTATGAAGTGGAGGCCGATCCTACCTTAGCAGTAGTTCGCGCCGGCACCAAGGTGGCCGAGAGTTTCCAACCGGATGTGATCATCGCACTGGGCGGTGGCTCCCCTATGGACGCTGCCAAGATCATCTGGGTGATGTATGAACATCCTCAGGTGGACTTTGCCGATCTGGCGCTGCGTTTCATGGATATTCGTAAACGTATTTACAAGTTCCCCAAACTTGGGCGCAAGGCCAAGATGGTCGCTATCCCCACCACGTCGGGCACAGGCTCTGAAGTCACACCATTTGCCGTGGTGACTGATGAGCAGACAGGTGCCAAGTATCCTATCGCAGATTATGAACTGACCCCCAACATGGCGATTGTGGATCCCAACCTGGTGATGAACATGCCCAAGTCCTTAACCGCCTTTGGCGGGATAGATGCCATTACCCATGCCTTGGAAGCCTATGTCAGCGTGATGGCCAATGAGTACAGTGACGGCCAGGCATTGCAGGCCTTGGATCTTCTGGTTACGCACCTGCCCAAGGCCTACGAAGAGGGCGCCGCGGCGCCGATTGCCCGCGAAAAAGTGCACAACGGCGCCACCATTGCCGGTATCGCCTTTGCCAACGCTTTCCTGGGCATATGTCACTCTATGGCTCACAAACTGGGCGCCGAGTTCCATCTGCCACACGGCTTGGCCAATGCACTGCTCATAAGCAATGTCATCCGTTTCAACGCCACCGACCTGCCGACCAAGCAAGCCGCCTTCAGCCAGTATGACAGGCCCAAGGCGCTCTGCCGCTATGCTGCCATTGCTGATCATCTCAAGCTGACAGACGCCGAGCTGAGTGACACCGAAAAAGTCGAGCGTTTGATAGCCAAAATTGAGCAGTTGAAGCAGGCCTTGGGGATCCCGGGGTCGATTCAGGAAGCCGGTGTCACAGAAGCCGATTTTCTGGATAAGCTCGATGAACTGGCTGAAGATGCTTTTGATGATCAGTGTACAGGTGCCAACCCCAGGTATCCTCTGATCAGTGAGTTAAAAGCCCTGTTGCTGGCAAGCTTCTACGGCGAGGTTTACCGCGACTAACAATAGCCTTGTCCTAGAAGCAAAATACCGCTCACTTACAATGAGCGGTATTTTTTAGCGTGACACAGAATTTTGAACACTCTCTGTTCAACCTATCTGGAAGCACGGCGCCCTAGCACACAATCATCCTTTATATTCCGGTTGCCCAAAAAGTTAAAATTAAACAATATAAAAACTCGTTTAAGAAGCTTCTTTATGCCAGATACTCTTTGTTTTTCCGCGCGTGAAATGCTTCTTCTGTAATTAGTTACTTTTCCATAGCAGCTTGAAATGGCTTCACTATTGTCTTCACCGTTGTCTTCACTATGGTCACATGCAATTCATGCCAGCTTGCAAACTGTAACAAAGCATGTTTCTTTACTAACAATTGCTGAAAAGTTCCTGCTTCCATGATTTACTAGCAAACTATGCACCCGAAAAACCGATAAAAACTCAAATTTCCAACATACGGGTGCCGGGAAGGAAATCATATGAAAAAACTCACCCTGTGCCTGGCGGTGTCACTGGCGCTGACAGGTCTGTCCGCATGTCAAACCCAAAGCTCGCCAGAGGCGATGGCATCTAACGTTTCTGCTATCGTCAAACAAGATCAGAACCAAACCTTTACTGCATTCAGTCAAAGTTTTATCGATTCTTTGTGGCAAGTTGCACCGACTTGGGCGCTCTATAATGGTTTTCATCAATATGATGCCAAACTCCTGGTACCGGATGCGGCCAGCCGCACCGTGACGCTGAACTTTATTCAGCAGCAGCGTGCCAAGATGGCGAGCTTTGATTTTGCGGCGCTTACCGCAGCCAACCTGATTGACTATCGCTTGATTGAAAACGTCCTCGGCAGCATGGAGTGGGAAATCAAACGCTTCAAGTCCTGGCAGTGGGACCCATCCAGTTACAACGTGGCCGGAGGTTTTGCGCAAATCATCAATGAGGACTTTGCACCTCTGGATCAAAGGTTGCGCTCTGTATTGGGCCGATTGGAAAATGTGCCGGCCTATTACCGGGCGGCGCAGCAAAACATAGATAATCCCACTCTGGAGCACACAGAGTTGGCCATCATGCAAAATCAGGGTGCCTTTACGGTATTGTCCGATGAACTGCTCGTCAAGGTGAACGCCTCCGGCCTGAACGCTGATGAAAAGGCGTTGTTCAAGCAAAGACTGGCTAATGCCGTGGCAGCCATCGAAGGGCATATCCAGTTTCTAAAACAGCTTGAGCAGCAACTTAAGCGCGAAGGCAGCCGTAGCTTTCGGATAGGAGAAGCACTTTATGAGGAGAAGTTTGCCTTCGATATTCAGGCCGGTATGAGCGCCAAGGCCCTTTATGAAAAGGCGCTGGCCGATAAGGCCAGGGTTCAGGGCGAAATGGCGAAAATTACCGATAAGCTCTGGAGCAAGTATTTCCAAGAGCCCAAGCCGCAAGACGAGAAGAAGGCTATCAGACAGTTGATCGACAAGCTTTCGGCCCGGCATGTAAAGCGGGAAGATTTTGTGGACGAGGTGAGGGCGCAGATCCCCGAGCTGGTGAAGTTTGTCAATCAACACGATCTGGTGACTCTGGATCCGAAAAAGCCTTTGGTGGTCAGGGAAACACCTGAATATATGCGAGGTTTTGCCGGTGCTTCCATCAGTGCTCCCGGCCCTTATGAAAAGGGCGGCAACACCTATTATAACGTGACTCCCCTCGATGGTATGACTGACGAGCAGGCCGAAAGTTACTTGCGCGAGTACAACCACTGGATATTGCAGGTACTGAACATACATGAGGCTATCCCCGGCCATTACACCCAACTGGTGTACTCCAATGAATCACCGAGCCTGGTCAAGAGCCTGTTTGGTAACGGCGCCATGGTCGAAGGTTGGGCCGTTTATGCCGAGCGTATGATGTTGGAACAGGGCTATGGCAACTTTGAGCCGGAAATGTGGCTGATGTACTACAAGTGGAACCTCAGGGTGATTTGTAACACCATTCTGGACTACAGCATTCAGGTCAAGGGGATGACTGAAGAGCAGGCTATCAAATTGATGACTGAAGAAGCCTTCCAGCAGCAAGCCGAGGCGGAAGGTAAATGGCGCCGGGCAACGCTGAGCCAGGTACAGTTAACCAGCTATTACGCCGGATATCGTGAAATTTACGACCTCAGGGAAGAGCTTAAACAGCAGCAAGGTAAGGCGTTTGAGCTCAAGGCATTTCACGAAAACTTCCTCAGTTATGGCAGTGCTCCAGTCAAATACATCAGCCAGTTGATGCAAGACAAGTAAGGTGGACAGCAAAAGGCAGGGATAAAGTTTGCTGCCCAGTGGCGGTAAACTTAACTTATCCAGTTGACTATAGGGACAGTTTGACCGGCTGTCCCTTTTTCATAACTCGTTATATGTGACTCTGTGCACCTTACATCATTATAACCAGTGAATTTTTCTGGCTCGGTCAGGATAATTATGTTAACGTTAATGGTAATGGTTCTTATTTGAGAATTGTATTAACGAAAATGACGAAAATTTTATTGGTGGACGATGACCTGGAGTTCAGGGACTTGCTCAAGGAAGCACTGGAGGGCGAGGGGCACGATGTTGTTTGTGCCGCTGATGGTTTGGATGCACTGATGAGACTCGACACTTTTACCCCGGATGTTATCTTGCTCGACTTAATGATGCCCAAACTCAATGGTTTTGAAATGTTACTTGCCCGTAAGGACAGTACACCTGTGATAGTGATTTCGGCTGTCGATAGCGAAGAGGAAAGGATTAAAGGTTATGAGCTGGGGGCTGATGATTTTCTGAGTAAGCCATTTAGCGTCAAAGAGTTGTTGGTCCGTATTCAGGCGCTCATAAGAAGGATCAATATCAGCAAGGGGCAGGAACCTACCGATCTGGCGCTCAATAAGCATATTCAGTTTGATGAGACGGATTACACAGTAGCCATTGCCGATCAGCAATTGGCATTGACTCAGACAGAGTTTCGTTTGTTTAAATATCTGTTTGAGCGTAAGGGCCAGGTGGTTACCAAGCAGGAGCTACAGCGACGGGTGTTAAAAAAAGAGTTGGGGCGGTTTGACCGAAACCTGGATATGCATATCTCCAACACCCGACGTAAACTGGAGCAGACCCGTTTGCCAAGAAGCCTTATTAATACTGTGCGCGGCCAAGGATACAGTTTCAGCCTTTGGTAAACTCCACTGATTTTTCCCCGAATATCAAGCCAGAGTCGGCCGCGTTTTCAAGCGCGGCCGATTTGGTTTATCCTATAGCCCACTTGCGCGAGCCTTTCGGCTCCACACCCTATAAAAGCAATGAAGGAAAACATCATGCGGATCAGCGCGAATTTTGATGGTGGCAATATTCAGGTCATCAGTCTTGATAATAAGGACGACATCAGACTGGCGATCCGCCCGGATCAGGGCGGAGAGTTCTACCAGTGGTTCAATTTCCGTTTTGAAGGCCAGGTAGGAAACAGTTACACCCTCAATATCATCAACGCCGGCAGCGCTTCTTATCCCAAAGGCTGGGAAAACTACCAGGCGGTTGCCAGCTATGATCGCCAGCACTGGTTCCGCCTGCCGACCAAGTATGATGACGGCAAATTGAGTATCAATGTGGAATTGGACGCCGATGCGATTCAGATAGCCTATTTTGCACCTTACAGTTACGAGCGCCACCTGGATCTGCTCAGCGCTGTGCAAGTGCATCCTGAAGTGAGCCTGGAGCACCTGGGTCTGACCTTGGATGGTCGCGATCTGACGCTGGTCAAGGTGGGTGACGGCGATAACAGCAAGCGCAATATCTGGATCACAGCCCGTCAGCACCCAGGGGAAACCATGGCCGAATGGCTGGTGGAAGGTTTGCTGTATCGTTTGCTGGACTCGGATGACCCTGTCTCCAAACAGTTGCTGGATAAGGCCAACTTCTATGTTGTACCCAACATGAATCCCGACGGCAGCGCCCGCGGCCATCTGCGTACCAATGCCGCCGGTGTTAACCTAAATCGTGAGTGGCAAACGCCAAGCCTGGAGAAGAGCCCCGAGGTGTACCATGTGGTACAAAAGATGAAAGAAACCGGTGTGGACCTTTTCTATGACGTCCACGGTGATGAAGGTCTGCCTTATGTGTTCCTGGCAGGCTGTGAAGGCATTCCTTGTTGGGATGAGCGTTTGACTCAGCTGCAGCAGGAATTTGCCTCGGCGCTCTTGCTGGTTAGCCCAGATTTCCAAACCGAACATGGCTATGAAAAGGACGAGCCCGGCAAGGCCAACCTGACCATAGGTTCCAACTGGGTCGGCGAAACCTTCAACTGCCTGTCAAACACCTTGGAAATGCCATTTAAAGACAATGATAATCTGGCCGATCCGCTGGTGGGCTGGTCCCCCGAGCGTTGCCTGTACCTGGGTGAAGCCTCTTTGACCGCCATGCTGGCCGTCGTGGACAAACTCAGGTAAGGAGCAGTTATGGCACTGGTTGAATGCCCTTTATGCCGCAAGCGGATCTCCAGTAAGGCACCCAGTTGCCCGCACTGCAGTTCGAAATTGGGACCCAACACCGAGTCGCTGTCGAGGATTAGTCATATTCAGCAGTCGACCAAACTGATGAATCAGAGCTTTCTGGCCTTGACCCTGTTTATCGCCGGGGTGGTTATCTGGTTCTGGGGTGGCGAAGTCGCCGAAGGCAATCGAGCCATCGCCGGTGCGGTCTGCTTTACGCTCGGTTTCGTAGGTTACCTGATAACCCGGGTACGTATTATTTTGCACAAGCGGAAAAGTGTATGACAGATATCAACAAAGTGATTGAAGAGATGCCGGTTGAGGTCTATGAGAGACTGCGCAGCGCCGCCGAGATAGGTAAGTGGGAAGATGGCACTGTGCTGACCGAGGAACAGCGGGAAAACACGCTGCAACTGGTGATGCTCTATCAGGCCAGACGTTTGGAGCAAACCGAACACTTTACTATAGGTGCCGGTGGCCAACTCAACGAGTTGTCCAAGGCGCAGCTGAAAAAGCAGTTTCGCGGTGAGAGCATTGCTGAGTTCAAAGAATCTGATCTTTAATTAAGTTTCTGGATTCGAATGATAAAAAAGCCCTGTATAAACAGGGCTTTTTACTATCAATTAAATTCAATCCGAAGTGAGTTCGCCACAGAGGTTTTGTTGCATCTGCCGTCTTATCTCTTCTGTACTCAGCCCTTGGGAGAGCAGGTAATGCAACTTGGTCAAGGCGGCTTCCGTGGTCATATCGGCGCCGCTGATAACGCCGGCTTTTGCCAGGGCGTTGCCTGTGGCATAACCGCCCATATTGACTTTTCCCTGCAGGCACTGGGTCAGATTAATAAGCACTGTGCCCTTGTCGTTGGCCCGCTTGAGAGTTTCCAGCAATCCTGGGTCCTGCGGCGCGTTGCCGACACCATAGGTCAGTAATATCAGTGCTTTTACCGGCTGCTGCAATATGTTGTTGAATACCTCGGTGGAGATCCCGGGATACAAGGTAACCACACCAATAGGATGAGGGGTAATGGGCGCCACTTTCAGGGGCTTATCGCTGGGCGGAGCAATTTTACCGGCGCGCAGGCGAATCTTGATCCCGGCTTCCAGCAACAAGGGGAAATTCGGCGAAGCAAAGGCATCGAAGCCGTCGGCATGAGCCTTGGTGGTACGGTTGCCGCGGAACAACTTATTGTTGAAGAACAGGCAAACCTCGGCAACTGGGTAATTTGCCGCTATATACAGCGCATTAAGTAAGTTGGTTTGACCGTCTGAACGCAGCTGCGCCAATGGAATTTGCGAGCCGGTGACGATAACCGGCTTACCGAGATCTTGCAGCATGAAAGACAGCGCCGAGGCGGTAAACGCCATGGTGTCTGTGCCGTGAAGAATAACAAAGCCATCATACTTGTCATAGTTGGCCTGAATGTCGTCGGCTATCATCTGCCAGTGGCTGGGAGCCATGTTGGAGGAGTCTATCAGCGGACTATATTCCTGGATCACGAACGTCGGCATCTCTTCATGGAAAAACTCCGGCATGGAGTTGACGCATTCCGTCAGGAAACCGGCGACCGGGGCAAAGCCATTACTGGTTTTTTGCATCCCTATGGTGCCGCCCGTGTATGCGACATAGATGGACTTTTTTTTGTTCATAATCTGGCTTTATTTATCATTGGAGCAAAAGAGAGGCCGGATTATAGCAAATCAACCCCGACAGCATAAGGCACAAAAAAGCCCGGCGAACCGGGCTTTCAGGATTATCAGTAACTGCAGTTATCGCAGTAGAGATAGACGCCGTTGGGGTCGTCAAAGGCGGCAAACTCTTCCAGTACCTGGCTCCATTGAGTCAGCAGCTTTTCCAGTACGCTGGACTGCTTGACGCTGTGAGGCAGATAAGCTGAGACACTGGCGAACATCTCCTGAATGAAGAGTTGCTCAGGTGTCAGTTCCTGTTCTATCACTCGGCTGTCGAACTTATCGAGCTCGGCCAATTCGGCCGCTTTGGCGATAGCGTTATCGAGATCGCCAAGCTCATCCACCAGACCCAGCTCCAGCGCTTTCTTGCCGGACCAAACGCGGCCTTGGGCAATCTTATCCACCTGCTCGAGTGTCATATTGCGCTCGTTGGCCACCAGTGAGATAAAGTCTTTGTAGCCACGTTCGATATGGCGCTGGATCACCGCCTTGACGCCATCGGAAAGTGGCCGGGTAACAGAAAGACCGGCCCAGTCAGAGGTGGCCACCCCATCGGTATTGACGCCGATGGAAGACAGGGAGTCCTCGAAGGTGGTTATCATGCCGAAAATACCGATGGATCCGGTCAGGGTAGTGGGGTTGGCATAGATATAGTCGGCGCTGGCCGAAATCCAGTACCCGCCTGATGCAGCCATGCTGCTCATGCTGACCACCACAGGCTTACCGGCTTTCTTCAATGCCAGCACTTCCTGACGAATTTGCTCGGAAGCAAAGGCGCTACCGCCGGGGCTGTCGACCCTGAGTACTACGGCCTTGATAGTGTCGTCGAAGCGCGCCTTACGCAGCAGGGCGGAGGTACTTTCGCCGCCGATATCACCGGCCGGTTGACTGCCGTTGAGAATATTGCCCTTGGCCACTATAACGCCAATCTCTTCTGAGGGGACCAACTCGGGCAGCGGTGCCATCAACTTGGCGTAGTCATAGTAGCTGATCTGCTTGAAGCTATCGCCTTCCTTGCTTTTGCCCACCAAGTCCAACATCGCCAGGCGGAAGTCCTCGGCGCTGGCAAGTTTATCGACCCACTTGAGGTTAACTGCCATGGTGCCTGAATCGCCGTCGGCTTGCTCCAGCTCTGCCAAATAAGCGCTAGCATTAAGGCCTAGGTTGGATTTGTCTATGCCACGATTGGCTGCCACTGTGTCTGTATAGCTGCCCCAGATGTCGTTGAGCAGAACAGAGTTGGCTTCCTTGGCGGCTTCTGACATGTCGTCACGGATAAAAGGTTCAACCGCTGACTTGAAAGTACCAACACGGAAAATGTGCGCCTTGATTTTTAACTTATCCAGTGCCGACTTATAGTACTGACGGTAGCGGCTCAAGCCATCTACCGCCACCATACCCTCTGGGTTGAGGTAGACAGTATCGGCAAAACTCGCCAGGAAATACTGGTTCTGATCATAATAGTTACCTATGGCGACCACAGGCTTGCCACTATCCTTGAATTCATTGAGTGCCTGGCCTATGGCGCTCAGCTTACTCAGGCCGCCATATTGCAACTCGGACAGATCCAATACCAGGGCCTTAATTCGCTTGTCATTGGTAGCGCTGTTAATGGTATAGAGCACATCACTCAATAAGATTTCGCCGTTGACATCGGGTCCTTTGCCTTGGTTTAACATCGCCTCGAACGGGTCAATCTGGCGTTTCTGATCCACTATGCCGCCGGCCAGGTTCAATACCAACGCCGAGCCATCCTCAACTTGGATTTCATCACTGCTGACCATGGCGATGACCACGGCTATCAAAGCGATAAAGAACAGCGGGAAGAACACTAGGTTCAACACCAGCTTGCGAATGAAGTTGATCACATTCCAGATCAACATCAGGGTATTCTTGGTTGTCAGGGGTTTTGCGGACATAGCCACTCCATTTTTCCATGCATTCCGCTAATGCTAACTGAAAATAACAGCAACGGGAAAACACATTTGTAAGTGATTTTATACGCGTGCTTTTACCGGCTTAGCCGAAGGGAGATCGCAATGCATGCTTTATGTTGAGCTTGATGGCGGCTCAGGTTATGCTGATTTAAATCACTTGTTTAAAAAGGATGTTTTAATGTCGGGCTTTCCTCATTTATTAGAACCCTTGGATCTGGGGTTTACCCAGCTGAGAAACCGGGTACTCATGGGTTCCATGCATACCGGGTTGGAAGAAGAAAAGGGCGGTTTTGAGAAACTGGCACACTTCTACAAGGAGCGGGCGCTGGGTGGTGTGGGTTTGATTGTCACCGGCGGCATAGCGCCAAACTTTCGCGGCCGTTTGGCCCCCAACGCCTGTCAGCTGAGTTTTCCCTGGCAAGTGGGCAAACACCAAATCGTTACCCGCGCCGTGCATGAGGGCGGCGCCAAGATTTGTATGCAGATCCTTCATGCCGGTCGTTATGGCTATCATCCTTTTTCACTGGCACCGAGCAAGGTCAAGTCACCCATTACCCCATTTACGCCAAGCGCCATGTCTTTGCGGCAAATCCGTGGCACCATAAAGGATTATGCCACCTCTGCCGAATTGGCCAAACGGGCCGGTTATGATGGCGTGGAAGTGATGGGCTCTGAAGGCTATCTCATCAATCAGTTCATCTGTGAGCGGGTCAATCAGCGCAGCGATGAGTACGGCGGCAGTTTTGCCAACCGTATTCGCCTGCCACTGGAAATTGTTCGCGCCATCCGCGCCAAGGTCGGACCCGAGTTCATCATTATCTTTCGTTTGTCTATGCTGGATCTGGTTGACAAGGGCTCAAGCCTTGAGGAGGTCATAGAGCTCGGCAAAGCGCTGGAACAAGCCGGTGTCACTATCATCAATACCGGCATAGGTTGGCATGAGGCCAGGATCCCGACCATAGCCACCAGCGTACCCAGAGGCGCCTTTGCCTGGGTCACTGAACGTTTGAAAAAAGAACTCAGTGTTCCTTTGGTGGCCACCAACAGGATCAATACACCTGAGATAGCCGAGCAGATCCTCTCCTCGGGGCAGGCGGATATGGTTTCCATGGCCAGGCCTTTCCTGGCCGATCCTGAGTTTGTCAACAAAGCCGCGGCCAATCAAAGCGAAGCCATCAATACCTGCATCGGCTGTAATCAGGCTTGTCTCGATCATACCTTCTCGCTCAAGCGTGCTACTTGCCTGGTTAATCCAAGAGCCTGCTATGAGACAGAGATTAATTTCCCCAAGACTGAGTCACCCAAACGCCTGGCTGTGATGGGCGCGGGCCCGGCGGGGATGGCGTTTGCCGTCTACGCCGCTGAGCGGGGGCACAAGGTGACTTTGTTTGAAGCCCGAGATGAAGTCGGTGGCCAGTTTAACCTGGCGCGCAAGATCCCCGGCAAGGAGGAATTCAACGAAACCATACGCTATTTCAAGAATCGCCTCGCACACTTTAAGGTGGACCTGCGTTTGAATACGCCGCTCAACGCCTCTGTGCTCAGGGATGAGGCTTTTGATGAGTTGGTGGTCGCCAGTGGTGTTGTACCAAGAGAGCTCAACTTGCCCGGATTTGATTCTCCCAAGGTGGTCA
Organism: Shewanella sp. ECSMB14102; assembly: GCF_000813075.1. NCBI lineage: Bacteria > Pseudomonadati > Pseudomonadota > Gammaproteobacteria > Alteromonadales > Shewanellaceae > Shewanella > Shewanella sp. ECSMB14102. The sequence goes on along the minus strand of NZ_JWGX01000004.1, from coordinate 88,278 downwards.
GTTATCAACAGGTGCTGCGGGGAGAGGTGGAAGTCGGCCAGCGGGTGGCACTTATCGGCGCCGGTGGCATAGGTTTTGACTTGGCGCATTTCCTCGGCGAGCAGGAGTCCAGCACGCTGGAGCCGGAGCGCTGGTATCGTCAGTGGGGGATAGACACAAGTTACGCCGAGCGCGGCGGATTGGCCAAACAAGCCCAGGCGCATGCCCCGGCCAGAGAGCTGTATTTGCTGCAACGCAAGAAGAGCAAGCTGGGTAAAGGTTTAGGTAAGACCACGGGCTGGATCCATCGCATGGTGCTTAAGCAGCACAAGGTGACAGAGCTCAGTGGGGTCAGCTATGAGCGCTTTGACGACCAGGGATTGCACATACTGATTGATGATAAGCCGCAACTGCTGCCAGTGGATACTGTGGTGATCTGCGCAGGCCAGGAATCCAACCGTGTGCTGTTGCCGGAACTGGAAGAGTGCGGCTTGCCAATGCACCTCATTGGCGGCGTTGATGTCGCTGCCGAGTTGGATGCCAAACGCGCCATTCGTCAGGGTGCAGAATTGGCGATGCGGATCTAGTCTCTAACCGGGTTTAGGGAAGGTGCGAATAAGTCCTTTTGGCCTTCTCTTTTGTAGAGAGTGGCTTATTCAGCAATTGGCGTTCAAGGTATCTAACTGAAGGCATGCCGGGCCCTTTATCGATGGTGGCGAGTGGCGGGGGATTTATATCTTTGATGTCGCCAGTCTGGCTGAGGCTGAAGCCTTGACGGCCAGCGATCCTGCGGTTCGGGCCGGTAGCCTTATTATGGAACTTAAAGCTTGGTACGGCAGTGCAGCTTTGCTGGAGGTCAACCGTATTCACGCCCGGATAGCCGAGTCACAGCCTTGAGTGACAAGCTTTCAACACTAAATGAGCGTTTCAAAGCCGCTTGAGAATATCGTTTGGTACTGAGCTCAACCCGGGCGGCGGTAAAAAACCACCCAAGCCGCGGTCGATACGCAAATGCTGCAGATCCAGCGCCCGGGTCAGGGGCACGAAGAGGGCGCCTGGATGAAGGATATATTCGCTCACCAGGTTGAAGCCGCCGCCACAGATAACCCTTTGATAATGCCAGCCAATATCTGAGGCCGGGTACAGCTGCAGCCGGGTTAATCCAGGTTTGTGCTCTTTGTTGTTGCAGTTGTTGAACTCGCTCAGAGCACGCTTATCAAGGGATTTGCTATCAAGGGGTTTGTTATTAAAGCCTGCATCGGCGCTCGGGCGCGGCGGCGCAATAATATCTATCGCTTCTCCCGCCTTTGTGGCGTGTTCAAGCAGCAAAGCCTGCTCGGCAAGGCTTCCCGAGTGGATCACCAGAGTCTGTTTAGGCTTTTCAAGACCCTTTGGGGTTGCGCCTTTGGACTTGTCTTCGCCGAGTAACGGCAGCCAGAAGCGTTGGCCCGTTTGATTGGAGAGCGCCAGCTCTTGCTCCGGGGTCGGCCATTCACAAAACCAGATTTGCTGAAAACGGGGAATATGGGCAATACGCTGGCGATAGACATTCCAGTTGAGCAATCTGGCGATATAGACAAGTTTACCAGGCAAGGGGATATCACCAAGCTCGCCCCAAATGCCCCCGGGAAAGGCATCTATCAGCATGAGCCGACACGCTTGTTGCTTGTTGAGCGATGCCAGTAACTGCTTGAGCCAGGCGCTGAGTTCGGCTCGGCTTTGAAGCCCGGGCGGCAGGCTTATGTGTTGAATGCCCTTTGGTAGCAGCGCATCGACCGCTAACGGCAGTGGACTTGTGATCACCAACGCTTGCTGCGCCTTGATAAAGCCGAGCACTTTAAGTGCCCGGCTCAAGTGCCCGAGTCCGCCGCCGGGGGCGTAATAGATAAGCATCAGTGACTCGCCGTTTGAGCGACCAGAGACTTGATGACAGAAAAATAACGCTCGGCTTCAGCCTCGGCGCTGCACTGACTCAGTACTGTTTGGTACAAAGCCTGGCTCTTGGCGGCGCGAATCGAAGCGGTATCGGTTTGCCAACGCACCAACGCATCCAAAAGCGAATCCGCCGAAGTTGGATGAAACAGATAACCTGAGTCCGTTTGGCCGCGGAGATTATTTGCTGCGTCACTGTCAGTCAAACGGCCATCGAAGAGATGCTTTTCGCGCTCATGCAGGCTGTCGAAGATAAGATCGGCCATACCGCCGCAGCAGGCGCCGAGCACAGGGATGTTGAGCGCCGCCGCCTCCAGCAATACATTGGGGGTTCCCTCATAGAAAGAGGGAATGGCGATAAGGTCGCATACCAGATAACGGCTTATCAGTTGATACCTGTCAAGAAACGGCTCCAGGGTGTAACTGCCCTCGGGCAGGGTTTGCAATAGCTCGGCGGCGCTTTCATCCAGCTCGCCAATCAACAACAGATGGCAGTTGTGTACCAAGGGGCTGCGTTTGAAGGTCTCGATAAAAAAGGTCAAACCTTTTTTCTCTTTCAAATGGCCGAACAGGCCAATCACAGGCTGACTGGGATTTTCCAGGTTATTGGAACGCCAGGCTTTGGCTTGCTCTTTATCCAGCGGCAGTGGTCGCCAACGTTCGCTATCCAGGCCATTACTCATGTTGTGCACTCTGACTTGCGGCCACAGGGCTTTGACCCGTTTTGCCTTGTCGGCGCTGACGGTCAATACCAGCGCGCTGGCTTGCAGCGTATCCTGCAGCACTTGATAGCGACGATGATCGAGAATACTCAAGTCGAAGTCATTGCCGCGCAGCAATGTGATGAGCGGTAGCCCAAGCCAGACGGCAAAGACCCGCCCGGCATGCATGGAGAAGGGATAGCCATAGGCAACGACAGCATCATATTCACCTTCCAGCTTGTGCCACAGAAGATTGAGCGAGTGCGCCGGGTTTGTACCCATGGGAAAGCTGAGATCGCAACCCTGCTCAGCAAAATAGCCGGTCTCCTTTTCCAGGCCGCCGGAGCGTAAATGATAAAGGGTGATATGTACCCCGAGCCGCCGCAAATGGCGCACCAGTCTATCGCAGGACAATGCCATGCCGCCTTTGGCCGGCGGGTAGTGTTGAGTCAGCCACAGTAGCCTGGGGTTAGCTGTCATAGATATCCCGGTACTCGTAATCCGGCAACTGCTGATCATCTTCGTCGACAGGGAGCTCAAAAGCGGCAAAGTCCTCGGCATCAAACTCTTTATTGTAACTGCCGTGTTTGGTGTGCAGTTGGTACCAGGCACTGCCGAGATACAGTTGCTTGAGGGCGAAACCGGCAAGCGGATCCTCAGGTTTAACGCCTTGTAGGCTCAATTGCTCATACTTGGTGCCTGAGTGTGGATCTTCATAGACTTCCTTGCCGACCTTCAAGGGTTTGGCGGCGCACTGGAAACACAGACAGGTTTTGGGATCCAGATGATGCTCGCAGACACTGGCTTGGCACTCACTGCAACTGCCAACGGCAGGTTGGCCGCAAGGGCTGAGGGTGAAAAAACCGACTTTTAACTGACACTGACTCATATTATCCCCTGGCTCGAATACTGGTCTGTTGATAGGACTTGGCGATGGTTCTGAGAATATTCTCGGCATCCATCAAACGTGACTCACCGATAAATTTAAAGGTGGAGTTGGATTTCACCTTGGTGATGCCGTTTTGAGTCTGTGCCTTGCTCGTTGGTGCCAGTTTACCCTGGCGTAGATGATAATATTCAGCATTCAGCGTCAGGCAGCTGCGAATGCTGCGCCGTCCCTTATACTTGATCTTGGTTTTGACTTTGCCTCGGGCGTTGCGACGGGTGCGTTTACGACGACAGATAACATCATCCACCCGCAGTTGCAGCTCATTGCCGTCCTTGAGTTTGGCCCTGAATTGCAACAGTGGCACTTCAAAGTAGGCCAGTTGGGTATTTTTCTCAGGCTTTTCGGTTCGGGCCGGCTTACGCTTGTGTATGGAGTCGAGATCCAGTTTCAGTTGCACGCTGTTGGTCTCCATCGCCAGTACCTGCATCAATTTGATAAGGCCGGTGCGCACATTGTCGTTGACGTCCATATTGTTGCAGCTGTGAAGCAATAATATCGAGGCCAGAGTCAAACCCACCAAGGCATACACCACCAGGTGAGGTACGGGCAGGAATATGCTGACAATAGTGAAACCTATTAACCAATTGCGGCTGCGGCGAAACTGGCGTCTCAATGGGCTGCCCATACGATCCAATCGGGTCAGGCGCTTGAGAAACAGTAACCAGTGCTGGGTCGAATGGGTTGCATCCAACTTCCTGGTGCGGATAAATTCTTGCTCCACCGGGGTTAACTGCTTGAACACTTTGCGCATTCGCCAGTAGTGAAGCGGGGCGTTAAAAGGGTTTATGGCTGTTTCCATATCGTTTCCTTGACATTAAACAGGTGCTATTAAGCGGTAGCTTGCATGGGGCCTTGGCTCAGCTGTTGATACAAGTCGCTGAGTTGAGTGCAGATCTGTTGCCATTGGAACTGCTCTGTCACCCTTTGTTGGCCCTTGAGGCCCAAATCTTTGGCCTTGGCCGGTTGACTGAGCAGCTCAATACAGGCTCTGGCGAGCTCGGAGGGCCTGGAGGGGGGAACCAAGAGCCCATGCTCTTCATGGGTTACCAGTTCACGAATGACAGGTAGATCCGAGGCGATAACTGCGGTGCCACAAGCCATGGATTCGAGCACTTTCAAAGGGCAGCATCCCTGAAGCATGTTGCGCCTGCAGGGCGTGAGCGGCGCCAAAGATGCGCTCGCGGTCTGGATTTTTTGCCTGAGACTGGCTTGGTCCAACCCGAAATGCAGCGAAACACAATCTTCCAGTTCCATGGACTTGAGCCAGGCCTTTACCTGCCGGGCCTGGCGATTTTCGAGTGACAGGCAGAGATCCAGCTCGACCTCCAACTGCTGACGCACCAAGGCAAAGGCTTTGAGCAGATCCCTAAGCCCCTGCCAGCGCTGGGCGGCACCAAAATAGATGAGCCTGGGCAGACTCGCATCCTCTGCTTGCCTCAATGGCTCGGCAGGCGGCAACTCGGCGCCGTTTGGCAGATAGACTACTGGAGTGGTAGTGCGTTTTTCAAGGCCGGCAGCCGTGAGTTTTGAAGGCGTCACAATCAGATCGGCACCATCCAGGCAACGCTGCTCCCAGGCGCTGATTTTGGCCAGGGTTTTTCGCGGCAGCGACAGGTGAATAGGCAGCTCTATGCTGGGCAGGGCATTAACCTCATAGACAAGCTTGAGCGCTGGATTGTCCTTGCGATGATCCAGCAATGGCACCCCCGCCCAGGGGTCGCGAAACTGCGCCAATGTCAGGGTATCGCGATTTTGCCTGAGCAGCGCCCCAAGCTGATTGGCATAGTCCAGCGCCTTGGCAAGCACGTTATTGCCCGAGCTTGGGTTTAGCTGGTGCCTGACGATACTGACCTCACTGGGATTGCTGCCGAGTGACAGGGTTTCCTGCTGCCAGGAAGGCATCTGGGGATCACCTTGTAGATAGAGCATACCAGGGGACTGGAAGGCAAACAGGGTTGACGCCATATAACGTATATGGGTCGAAGCGCCTTTGGGCAGAGGGTAACGATCAAAAGCGCAATAAAGACTTTTGAATGAATAACTTGAGTCTGATTTCATAAGTCCGGCAGAGTACCGGAGTCAGGCAGGATTTACAACGAAAAAACGCTTGTTTAACTGTAGGAGATCTGCCATTGACGGTGTTTTTTGCGCTTGTTTCAGGCCAAGTGTTTAACCCGCAGCAGCGGCATGTCGGCACCTTCGCTGGAGAGGTCCAAGTCCAGATCTTCCGTGGGCACACAGCAGCAGGGCAGACATTCATCCGCCTTTAACTCGGCCAATGGCGTGGTCAGATAAGTGACCGAGCCACTGCGCACCCGGGTCTTGCAGGCGCCGCAAAACCCGCTGCGGCACTCGGAAAAAATGTTCACCTTACGGGCTTCAAGCGCTGCCAGGAGAGTCCTGTGCTCTGTGGTATACAGCAGCAAGGGCTCTCCGCGCAGCAGCACGATAGGGGCTTTGTTAAAGGTCAAAGTCGGAGAACTCATCGTCATCGACAGCCGAATCTATCTGGCCGACCAGGTAGGATGATACTTCCACTTCCTGAGGCGCCACCTGTACGGCATCGCTCTCCAGCCAGTTTTTCATCCAGGGCAGGGGATCGCTCTGCTCACTGTATGGTGCGCCCAGGTTAACCGCCTTCATTCTCTGATTGGTAATGAACTCCACATATTGGCAGAGAATGGTTTCGTTCAGGCCTATCATGGAGCCATCCTTGAACAGGTACTTGGCCCAGGCTTTTTCCTGCTCGGCGGCGCGCAGGAACAGATCGTAAGCTTCCTGCTGGCACTCTTTGGCGATTTCACCCATCTCAGGGTCATCCTTGCCGCCTTGCATCAGGTTGATAATGTGTTGGGTCGAGTTCAGGTGCAAAGCTTCATCGCGGGCGATCAGGCGAATGATCTTGGCGTTGCCTTCCATCAGTTTGCGCTCGGCAAAGGCAAAGGAGCAGGCGAAACTGACGTAAAAACGTATCGCTTCGAGCGCGTTGACCGACATCATGCACAGATAGAGGGCTTTTTTGATGGTGCGGGTAGTGACTTCTAGCGTGCGACCGTTAACGTCGAACTTGCCTTCACCATGCAGGTGATACAGCTGGGTCAGCTCGATAAGGCGGTCATAATACTCGGCAATATCGCCGGCGCGCTTGAGGATCTCCTCATTGACCACTATGTCATCGAACACCACGGATGGGTCGTTGACAATATTGCGAATGATATGAGTGTAGGAACGACTGTGAATGGTCTCGGAGAAGGACCAGGTTTCAATCCAGGTTTCCAGCTCAGGCAGGGACACCAGCGGCAGGAAAGCCACATTGGGGCTGCGGCCCTGAATCGAGTCCAACAGGGTTTGGTACTTGAGGTTGGAGAGGAAGATATGCTTTTCATGATCCGGCAGGGCGCCAAAATCGATTTTGTCGCGGCTGACATCCACTTCTTCCGGGCGCCAGAAGAAAGACAACTGCTTTTCGATCAGTTTCTCGAATACTTCGTACTTCTGTTGATCGTAACGGGCCACGTTAACCGCTTGACCGAGAAACATAGGTTCGCGGGTGGCATCGTTGGGGGTTTGACAAAAAATTGAATAAGCCATGATCTACTCTTTCCAAACAACGGGGCCACCTGGGCCCCGAACTTGTTACTTAATCCTGCTTAAATCTTGCAGGCGCCGCCGGCACAACCGTCGTCTTCCTTCTCGATGCTGGTAATGTCATCGAATTTGTCGGAAGCACCGTCCCGGGTGTTGTGGTAATAAAGGGTTTTGACCCCGAGTTTGTAGGCGGTCAACAGATCCTTGAGCAGCAGCTTCATTGGAACTTTGTTACTTTCAAACTTGGATGGGTCATAGTTGGTATTGGCCGAAATCGCCTGATCGACAAACTTCTGCATAATACCCACCAACTGCAGGTAACCGTCGTTGCTGGGCATCTGCCACAGCAACTCGTACTTGTCCTTGAGCTCATCAAAATCGGGCACCACTTGCTTGAGCTGGCCATCTTTACTGGCCTTGACGCTGATAAGGCCGCGTGGAGGCTCAATACCATTGGTGGCGTTGGAGATCTGCGAAGAGGTCTCGGATGGCATCAGTGCCGACAGAGTTGAGTTACGCAGGCCATGCTGCTTGATATCGTGACGCAGGGCATCCCAATCCAGGTGCAGCGGCTCATCACAAATCTTGTCCAGATCCCGCTTGTAGGTATCTACCGGCATGATCCCCTGAGAATAAGTGGTCTCATGGAACAGCGGGCAGGCACCCAGCTCTTTGGCCAGATTCATCGAGGCTTTGAGCAGGTAGTACTGTATGGCTTCAAATGTTTTGTGAGTCAGGCCGTTGGCGCTGCCATCAGAGTATTTCACGCCGTTCTTGGCCAGATAGTTGGCGAAGTTGATGACCCCGATACCCAGAGTGCGGCGGTTCATCGATGCCGTCTTGGCAGCGGGAATAGGGTAGTCCTGGTAATCCAGCAGGTTATCCAGGGCGCGCACGGCCAAATCGGCAAGGCCTTCCAGTTCGCCCAAGTCTTTTATCGCACCCAGGTTCAGCGCTGACAGAGTACAAAGGGCGATTTCGCCATTGGGATCGTCAATGTTGTTCAGTGGCTTGGTTGGCAGGGCAATCTCAAGGCACAGGTTGGATTGACGCACAGGGGCCACTTCGGCGTTGAAGGGGCTGTGGGTGTTACAGTGATCCACGTTCTGCACATAGATGCGACCTGTGGAGGCGCGCTCCTGCATCATCAGCGAGAAGAGCTCGACCGCTTTAAGGGTCTTCTTGCGAATGCTCGGATCTTGCTCATATTTCACATACAGGCGTTCGAATTCGTCCTGATCGGCAAAGAAGGCATCATACAAGCCGGGAACGTCCGATGGGCTGAACAGAGTGATATTTTGGCCCTTGATCATCCGGTGATACATCAGCTTGTTGATCTGAACGCCATAGTCCAGGTGACGGATACGGTTGTCTTCAACACCACGGTTGTTTTTCAGTACTAGCAGCGATTCAACTTCCAGGTGCCAGATAGGGTAGAACAGGGTTGCAGCACCGCCGCGAACGCCGCCCTGGGAGCAGGATTTCACCGCAGTTTGGAAATATTTGTAAAAAGGCAAACAACCTGTGTGGAAGGCTTCGCCGCCACGAATAGGGCTGCCCAGGGCGCGAATACGGCCGGCGTTCACACCGATACCGGCTCTCTGGCTGACATATTTGACGATGGATGAGGCCGTGGCATTGATAGAATCCAGGCTGTCATCACACTCGATCAGCACGCAAGAGCTGAACTGACGTGTCGGCGTACGCACACCGGACATGATAGGGGTCGGCAGAGAGATCTTGAAGGTAGAAACCGCATCATAAAAGTCTTTGACATACTGCAGCCGGGTTTCTTTCGGATAACGGGCAAACAGACAGGCGGCGACCAGAATGTAGAGGAACTGGGCACTTTCGTAGACTTCATGAGTCACACGGTTTTGTACCAGATACTTGCCTTCCAGCTGTTTGACGGCAGCATAGGAGAAGTTCATGTCGCGCCAGTGGTCGATATAGCTGTCGAGTACATCCAACTCTTCACGGCTGTAGTCTTCCAACAGATGCTTGTCGTACTTGCCCATGGCAACCAACTTGCTGACATGATCAACCAGTTTTGGCGGCTCAAACTGACCAAAGGCCTTCTTACGCAAATGAAAAACAGCAAGGCGGGCGGCCAGGAACTGATAGTCCGGAGAGTCGGGAGAGATCAGATCGGCTGCGGCCTTGATAATGGTTTCATGGATGGCTTCAGTGGGAATACCATCGTAAAACTGCAGGTGAGAACGTAACTCCACCTCGGAGACCGAGACGTTGTTTAATCCTTTGGCTGCCCAGGTGATAACGCGATGGATCTTATCGAGATCTATGGTCTCGCGTGCGCCACTGCGTTTGGTAACTGTCATAGTGCTATTCATTGAAGATAGGCCTTGGTTGTAATATCTGTGACAATGACGCGTCGGCGTCATTAAACCTTCCCTTGTAAAACAATCAACCGAACAGTTAACGACGGCGGCCCGAGTGGGCTCTGTTAACCGGGAGTTTTCAGTGCAAGACTAGTATGTTTGATTGCGACTGATACACAAGATATGGTGTTTTTCTATATCTTGGATAACAAGATAGTGAGGTATGGCACTTTTTGCAAGCCTGAGTTTTGGGTATATCTTGTGGATATCTTGAGGATATTGAGTGGCCGATTCCGCAAAGCTGCATCATTGCTGGCGCACAGTCGTCATGGTTAAAAATCAAGCGATCTCACTCAAGGTGATCGACTGCTAAAATAAGCAGCGATCCGCGATCTTGCGCAGATCCGCTCGGTTAAAGTAGCATCCGGACTGCGACTTTCACTAAGGCCTTGTCCCCCCGGGAAAACAGTGCCGATTTAGCGTTTTTCTTACCTTGTTACCACAATGGCAGAGACATTACTGCCTGTGGATGGTTCAACTGCCAATCTGCGCCCCAGTCTGCCGGTTTATCCTCTGCCGCCAGATATCCCCACATGGCGATGGCAGAGGGCATATTAACCGCCTGCGCCGCGGCTATGTCGCGCTCTGCATCGCCAAGATAGAGAATACGTTCAGGAGCGCAGTTAAGCTGCTGGGCCCCCAGTAACATAGGAGCCGGGTGGGGCTTGCGATAGAGGGTAGTATCGGCACTGATCACAGCATCAAAGCGTTTAAGCAGCCCGATGCGCTCTAACAAGGGACGGGTAAAACGCGCTGGTTTATTGGTGACAATCCCCAGCGGCATAGCTCTTGAACGGGCACTGTCCAGCAAGGCTTCTATGCCTTCAAACAAACAGGCTTTTTGGCCGTTGACCGCATCATATTCCCTGAGCATCGCTTGCCGGAGATGCTCCTGCTCTTCGGCTGAGGCTTGGGGCACGGCGGCTTGCACCATGGCAAGCGAGCCGTGAGAGGCCAGAGTGCGCAAAAGTTTGCGCTTATCTTCTATCGATACCCCATGGGATGCCAGCGCCAAGGCCAGCGCTTCGGTCAGGTCCTCGGCGGTATCCACCAAAGTTCCATCCAAGTCGAACAGAATCCCTTGAAACGGCAGCTTAGGCGTCATGGCATCAGTCCTGGCGCTGACAGGCAATCATGTAGTTGACGTCAACGCTCTTGGTGTAACTGAATACGCCACTCAAAGGGTTGTATTTTATGCCCAGCGCGTCACGACACAATAGTTCAGTGTTTTCTGCCATGGCGATTAACTCGGATGGGCGGATAAACTTACTGTGGTCATGGGTTCCGGCCGGCAACATTTTCAGTACATACTCGGCACCGAGTATGGTTTGCACCCAGGACATGATGTTGCGGTTAATGGTGGAGAAGAACACCCAACCACCGGGCTTGACCATATCGCAACAAGCCTGGATCACAGATTGCGGATCCGGTACATGCTCGAGCATTTCCATACAGGTAACTGTGTCGTAATGCCCCTGATGATTCTGGGCATGCACTTCGGCAGTTTCTTGCAGGTAGTCTATGCTGACGCCGGCTTCCAGCGCATGCAGCCTGGCGACTTCCAACGGCTCAAAACCCATATCCAGCCCGGTGACCTTGGCGCCGATGCGGGCCATGCTCTCGGAAAGAATGCCGCCGCCACAGCCGACATCCAGCACCAGTTTGTCAAAGATACCGCCGGATTGGGCATCTATATAATTAAGGCGCAGTGGGTTGAGTTCATGCAGCGGCTTGAATTCACCGGCAGGATCCCACCAACTGGCGGCCATACTTTCAAACTTGGCAATTTCCTGAGGGTCGACATTGGGTTGAGAAGACATATTCGGACCTGAAACAGCAATATTAAGGATGCGCCTATTATAACCATATAAGCCATAGGGAAGGGCAGTATAAATTGGCGCCTCAATGTGATCGGCGGCACTAAAGGCCAAAAGCTGGACAAAATATCAGCAAGATTCGGTTTTTGATGATAAAAACAACAACGGAACTCATGTCTATGACAGTGATATCAGCCCCTGCTCGCGACTTGTATCATGCCCTTGGCGTTTTTGGCTGCAAAGGCGGCTTTAAGGACTTCCGACATTAAATAACTGTGTTAGAATGCCAAATCACGTTTGTTGGGCTCGACAATGACACGGATTACAAGTTGTCAGCTAATTTAAGGGGATCGAGCAGTTTATGACTGATCTGGCTTTATCAATTTCGCCAATAAATATTGAAGACGAACTAAAGAACTCCTATCTGGATTACGCCATGAGCGTTATCGTCGGGCGGGCATTGCCAGACGTACGCGATGGCCTCAAGCCGGTGCATCGCCGCGTACTCTTTGCGATGAACGAGCTGAAAAACGATTGGAACAAACCCTATAAGAAGTCGGCACGTGTTGTCGGTGACGTGATAGGTAAGTATCACCCTCATGGTGATAGCGCCGTATACGACACCATAGTGCGGATGGCACAGCCTTTCTCGCTGCGTTACACCCTGGTAGATGGTCAAGGTAACTTCGGCTCCATCGACGGCGATGCCGCGGCGGCCATGCGTTATACCGAAATTCGTATGGAAAAGCTGGCGCATCAACTGCTGGCTGACCTTGAGAAAGAAACCGTCGATTATGTCCCCAACTACGACGGCACCGAAATGATCCCGGCCGTATTGCCGACCCGGATCCCCAACCTGCTGGTCAACGGTTCCTCCGGTATTGCGGTGGGCATGGCCACCAATATTCCGCCGCATAACCTGAACGAAGTGGTTAAAGGCTGTTTGGCGCTTATTGAAGAACCTGAGCTGTCTATCGAACAGTTGATGGAGTATATCCCGGGCCCGGACTTCCCGACTGCCGCCATTATCAATGGCAAGAAAGGCATAGAGGAAGCGTACCGTACCGGCCGCGGTAAGGCGATTATGCGCGCCCGCGCTGAGGTGGAAACCGAAGACAATGGCCGCGAGCGGATCATTGTTACCGAGATCCCGTACCAAGTGAACAAGGCTCGTTTGATTGAAAAAATTGCCGAGCTGGTAAAAGACAAGAAAATTGAAGGCATCAGCGGCCTGCGCGATGAGTCTGATAAAGACGGTATGCGTATTGTGGTTGAGGTCAAGCGCGGCGAAGTCGCCGAGGTGGTACTCAACAACCTCTATGCCCAGACCCAGATGCAAACTTCTTTTGGTATCAACATGGTGGCTTTGACCAATGGTCAGCCCAAGTTGTTTAACCTCAAGGAGATGCTGGAAGCCTTTATTCTGCACCGCCGTGAAGTGGTCACCCGTAGAACCGTGTTTGAACTGCGTAAAGCCCGCGAACGCGCGCATATTCTGGAAGCCCTGGCTATCGCCCTGGCCAACATCGACCCTGTGATTGCGCTGATCAAGGCCTCTCCAACACCGGCCGAAGCCAAGGTAAAACTGGTGGAAACCGGTTGGCAGCTCGGCAACGTGCAGGGCATGTTGGAAAAAGCCGGTGATGACGCCGCCCGTCCTGAGTGGCTGGAGCCGGAGTTTGGTATTCGCGATGGTCTCTACTATCTGACTGAGCAGCAAGCCCAGGCTATCCTAGAGCTGCGTCTGCACCGTCTGACCGGTCTTGAGCACGAGAAGATCCTCCAGGAATATGAAGAACTGCTGGAGTTGATCGCTGGATTGCTGCATATCCTCAGAAGCCCAGAGCGTCTGATGGAAGTGATCAAAGAAGAGTTGGAAGAAGTACTTGAGCAATATGGTGACGAGCGCCGCACCGAGATCAATGCTTCAGCCGTGGATATCAGCCTCGAAGACCTTATTTGCGAAGAAGATGTGGTAGTGACCCTGTCGCATTTGGGCTATGCCAAGTATCAGCCGCTGAGCGATTACCAAGCGCAGCGTCGCGGCGGTAAGGGTAAGGCGGCTACCAAGGTTAAAGACGAAGATTTCGTTGAGAAACTGTTGGTTGCCAATACCCACGACACCATTTTGTGCTTCTCCGACTTCGGCAAGCTCTACTGGCTCAAGGTCTATCAGTTGCCGCTGGCCAGCCGTCAGTCGCGCGGTAAACCTATTGTGAACCTGCTGCCATTGTCTGAGGGCGAGCACATTACGGCGATTCTGCCGGTTCGTGAATACGAAGCCGACAAGTATATCATCATGGCGACTTCCCACGGCACAGTGAAGAAGACATCGCTTATTGAGTACAGTCGTCCAAGAGCCAACGGCATTATCGCCGTTAACCTGAAAGACGGTGACCAGTTGATCGGCGTTGACCTGACCGATGGCAGCAACGAAATCATGCTGTTCTCCAACGAAGGTAAGGTTGTACGCTTCAGCGAAGATCAGGTGCGCGCCATGGGCCGTACCGCCACCGGTGTTCGCGGTATCAAACTCGAAGATGGTCAGGAAGTGGTTTCACTGATAGTGCCAAAAGAAGATGGTGCCATTCTGACAGTGACAGAAAATGGTTTTGGTAAGCGTACCGAGCTGAGTGAGTACCCAACCAAGAGCCGTGCTACCAAGGGTGTGGTTTCCATCAAGGTCAGCGAGCGTAACGGCGCCGTAGTCGGCGCGGTTCAGGTTGGCGACAATGATGAAATAATGCTGATCAGCGACAAGGGCACACTGGTGAGAACCCCGGCGGCCGGCGTTTCTATCATAGGCCGTAATACCCAGGGCGTGACCATTATCCGCACTGCCGGTGACGAGGCCGTGGTGGGTTTACAGCGTATCGATGAAATCCAGTCTGATGAAGACGAAGTGGAATTCGACGAAAACGGCGAGCCCATAGTGGCCGAACCTGCCGCCGAGGATACAGAAGGCCAAGCGCCCGAAGCACCTGAAGCCGAGCAGGAATAACAGCATCAAGCATATATGAGCGTCCAGTTGGACGCTCTTTTTTTCAAGGAGAACAATGAAGTGAGCACGATTTATAATTTCTGTGCCGGACCAGCCATGTTGCCGGCCGCGGTAATGCAAAAAGCCCAGCAGGAATTACTGGACTGGCAGGGGCACTGTGTCTCCGTCATGGAGATCAGTCACCGCAGTCAGGCCTTTATCGATCTCACCAAGGCTGCCGAGTCCAGATTACGCTCGCTGATGAATATTCCCGAAGATTACCATGTACTGTTTATGCATGGCGGTGGTCGCGGTCAGTTCTCTGCTGTCGTGAATAATTTTTTGGGCAATAACGGCAGAGCCCTGTATTTGGAGAGCGGTCAGTGGTCAAGATCAGCCACGGCAGAGGCCAGGAAGCTGGCCGGAGATGACAGGATTGATAGCCAAAGCATAGTTGAAAAGATCAATGGACTCAACAAAGTAACCTTGCCTAAGCTGGAAGGTGATAGTGGCAAGTATCGTTATGTGCACTATTGCCCTAACGAGACGGTAGATGGTATCGAAATTTTTGAAGAGTTGGAGTCTCCTTGGCCAATTGTGGCGGATATGTCATCCACTATCATGTCCCGTGAAATCGATGTCAGTCGTTACGGGCTCATTTATGCCGGGGCGCAAAAAAATATCGGCCCTTCCGGTTTGGCCATAGTGATAGTGCGTAAAGAGATGCTGGCTTTGCCGGCCATGCCGCAATCGTCCATCATGGATTATCGCTTGGCGGCCGAAAACGATTCCATGTTTAACACTCCCCCTACTTTTGCCTGGTATTTGGCCGCCGAAGTGTTTGAGTGGCTGCACCGGGTGGGCGGTATCGAGGCGATGGCAGAGCTCAACAAAGCCAAGGCCGAACTGCTTTATGCCTGTATCGATGAACTGGACTTTTACCGCAATGGTGTGGCGACGCCAAACCGCTCGCGGATGAATGTGACTTTCCAATTGGCCGATGAGTCGCTCAATGGTGAGTTCCTGAAAGAGGCGGAGGCCGCAGGTTTGGTGGCTCTTAAGGGGCACAGAATTGTCGGCGGGATGCGTGCCAGTATCTATAACGCCATGCCTTTGGCCGGCGTTGAGGCCCTGGTTGCCTTTATGAAAGCGTTTGCGGCCAAGCACAGCAGCTGAACCCCGGCGAAAATCGTTTTATTGCAACAAATCCCATAAAAAAGCGAATGCCTCGGCATTCGCTTTTTTCATCTCACTCTCCAATTTTAACCTTGCAACACCTTGGCGATAGACTTGGCAAGGTAATCGACATTGCTATCGCTTATCCCGGCGATACTGATCCGGCTTGAGTCCACCATATAGATACCGAACTCCTGCTTAAGTTGTTCAACCTGCTCTGGCGACACCCCAAGGAAGGAGAACATCCCTTTTTGGCGGGCGATAAAGCTGAAGTCCTGCTCGACGCCTATCGCCTTTAAACGCTCAACCAGAATGGCACGGTTACCGTTTATCCTGTCACGCATCACCTTGAGTTCATCCAGCCACTGCTGCTTGAGCTGATTGTCGCCGAGAATGGTTTCCACCAACGCGGCTCCATGTGCCGGCGGCATGGAGTAGAGACAACGCACCACATAAAGCAGTACCGACAAGGCGACATCGGCGGCAGCACTGCTGTTGGCTATGATGCTGCAAGCGCCGATACGTTCGCGATAAAGGCCAAAATTCTTTGAGCAAGAGGAGCAGAGCAACATGTCTTCCACGGCCGCTGCCATCTTGCGAACGCCGTAAGCATCCTCTTCAACACCGTCACCAAAGCCCTGGTAAGCCATATCGATAAGCGGGGTAAAACCGCGTTTGACGGCGACTTGTACCACTTGGTCCCACTGCTCGGTGCTGAGGTCCTGGCCCGATGGGTTGTGACAACAGGCATGCAGCAGCACCACATCGTTTTCCCCAAGAGTGTTGAGTTTGGCGAGCATTTCATCAAACTTCAGCGCCTTGGTGGCGTAGTCATAGTAAGGGTAACGCTCAACCTTGAGACCGGCCGCCTCAAAAAGTCCGGTGTGATTGGCCCAGGTAGGATCGCTGACCCAAATGGTTGCGTCTGGGCGACAACGTTTAATAAAGTCGGCTGCGACCCGCAGCGCGCCGGTGCCGCCGGGAGTGGAGACACTGCGAATGCGTCCTGCGCTCAGGGTAGGGTGCTGCTCACCGAATGCCAGCTCGGCAATGAGACGATTGAAATCACTGCTACCGGCAGGGCCGATATACACCTTAGTGGTTTCTGTGGCGGTGCGGCGCTGCTCGGCGGTCTTAACGCAGTCGAGGATGGGGGTATTTCCCAAGATGTCTTTATAGACACCAACGCCCAAATCAATTTTTTCATGGCGAGGGTCGTCGCGATATTGACTGAGCAGCCCAAGAATGGGATCGGCTGGCATCGCCTTGAGTGTGCTGAACATAGGGTTCCCTGGATTGAATACTTGTTGAAGAAGATTAGCATAACGATATTTAGGTTATTTGTTAACGGCTGGTGAGGTTGCAGTAAGCGATAGTCTGAGTGGTGCAACTGGCAAGCTGGGCTTCCAGGGTGTAAAGCTCTGTTGCAAGAAAGCAGAGTCGTTTCTCTGTATCACTTGTTGGAACGTCTATCGGAGAGTTAAAGAGCTATTTAGCGCTAGTTGAATAATTTTCCGCTGAAATCGGCTTTTTTCAGCAAAAAACGGTTGAATCCCTGTGGCGCTCAGGTAACTTTAATGCCACGAACACTTAATTCAGGCCTATCAGCACTCGCTGTATCTAATCTTTTGTCTTGATTTACCGGTTTTATCCCATAATCGGTGACAAGGTCTTTTAACCCGCTTTGGCGGTATGTGGCGTAACGCTGCAATGCCGTCAAACACAGATGCAAGAATCCAAAAAAGATGAAGCAATTGCGACTGGATCCCATAAGTAGAATGCATGGGGAGGTCAACATCCCCGGCTCCAAGAGTATCTCCAACCGGGCGCTGCTATTGGCAACCCTGGCCAAGGGCAGCACAGAACTGACCAATCTGCTCGACTCAGATGATATTCGTCACATGTTGGCAGCGCTGAAACAGCTCGGCGTTCAATTTGAGCTCTCCGAAGACAAAAGCCACTGTAGTGTGCAGGGCCTTGGCGGCGCAATCAACAGCGACAAGCTGCAAGAGCTTTTTCTCGGTAATGCCGGCACCGCTATGCGGCCATTGTGCGCCGCGCTGACTCTGGGGAACGGTGAGTTTGTTCTCACGGGTGAACCCAGAATGGAGGAGCGGCCAATAGGAGATTTGGTCGACAGTCTCAAGGCCTTGGGCGCAGATATTCAATATCTGAAACATCCCGGCTTCCCGCCATTAAAAATCAAGGCAACGGGCCTCAGTGGCGGGGATGTGGAAATTGCCGGTAATCTCTCCAGCCAGTTTCTTACCGCGTTACTGATGGTTGCGCCGCTGGCCGGTACCGCTGTCAATATCAAGGTCAAGGGTGAACTGGTTTCCAAGCCCTATATTGATATTACTTTGGCCTTGATGGCGCAATTTGGTGTTAAGGTCATCAACCACGACTATCAGCGTTTCGAGATCCCATCCGGTCAAAGCTATCTGTCACCGGGCAAGGTATTGGTGGAAGGCGATGCCTCATCGGCGTCTTATTTCCTGGCCGCAGGCGCTATCGCCGGCGGTGAAGTGAAAGTTACCGGAGTTGGCCGTCTCAGCATTCAGGGTGATGTCAAGTTTGCCGATGCGCTGGCGAGCATGGGCGCCGAGATTGAATGGGGAGATGACTATATTATTGCCAGGGGCAGCCAGCTCATGGGCATAGATATGGACATGAACCATATTCCCGATGCGGCAATGACCATAGCCACAGCTGCGGTTTTTGCCAAAGGGCCGACTCGTCTTAGCAATATCTACAACTGGCGTATCAAGGAGACAGATCGTCTCAGCGCCATGGCCACAGAACTGCGTAAAATTGGTGCCGAGGTGGAAGAGGGTGAGGATTATATTTTGGTAAATCCACCGCTTGCGCCCACGCATGCCGCCATCGATACCTATAACGACCACCGCATGGCCATGTGTTTTTCGCTGCTGGCGTTTGCTGATTGCGGCGTCACCATTAATGACCCGGATTGCACCTCAAAAACCTTCCCGGATTACTTCCAACGCTTTACGGCCTTGGCCGGTTAAGCGGCTGAATTTCGGGCTGTTGACAACAGCAGTCCGAAATTGACCTTGAATTCAGCATACGGAAAGCATGCAGTTGATATATAATATTGGCCGCTCATTTTCGGTGAACTCATACTGTGTCCTCATGGAAGATGATAATTACTGCGGAGGAATTTATGTCTGAACGGGCGCCTGTTGTCACAATTGACGGCCCAAGCGGTGCGGGAAAAGGCACTATAAGTCAGTTGCTTGCCAACAAACTTGGATGGAAACTGCTCGATAGTGGTGCCATATATCGAGTGCTGGCACTTGCCGCTATTCACCACGATGTGGAACTGGATAACGAAGAAGCCATCACCCTGTTGGCCGCGCACCTGGATGTACAGTTTCTGGCGGGAGCCGGAAATGAAGCCATAAAAGTGGTGCTGGAAGGCGAAGATGTCAGCCATGCCATTCGCACTCAAGAATGTTCTGACGCAGCCTCAAGAGTGGCGGCGTTTCCCCGGGTGAGAGAAGCCTTACTCAGAAGGCAGCGCGCTTTCAGAGTTGCCCCCGGGCTTATAGCTGATGGCCGGGATATGGGAACCGTTGTTTTCCCGCATGCACCGGTCAAATTATTTTTGACAGCCTCGGCTGAAGAAAGGGCCCAGCGGCGCTATAATCAGTTGCAGGACAAGGGCTTCGATGTTAATATCGAGCGTCTTTTAACCGAGATCCAGGAAAGAGATCACCGGGATATGAATCGCGCAGTAGCGCCTTTGGTGCCCGCTGAAGATGCCCTGGTGATAGATACTACTGGACTCGGAATTGAGACTGTGCTGGAGCTGGCGCTCAGGCACATAGTTGACAAATTATCTGACGTCAGTCTCTGAGACTGGCGGGATAGGCATTCGCCACAGGGAAGAGGCGAGTTATTTTACTGACTCCACGTTCAGGATAGATACGTGGTTTATTACTTAAAGTTAATTAACATGACTGAATCTTTTGCTGATCTGTTTGAACAATCCCTTCAACAACTGGAATTCCGCCCAGGTTCTATCGTTCGTGGTACTGTAGTTGCCATCGAAAACGGTATGGTACTGGTTGACGCCGGTCTGAAATCTGAGAGCCCAATCCCAGCTGAGCAATTCAAAAATGCTCAAGGTGAACTGGAAATCGCCGTTGGCGACCAAGTTGACGTTGCGCTGGATAGCGTTGAAGACGGTTTCGGTGAGACTCAACTGTCTCGCGAAAAGGCTAAGCGCCACGAAGCCTGGATCGTTCTGGAAAAAGCTTACGAAGATGCTGAAACTGTAATCGGTGTCATCAATGGCAAGGTTAAAGGCGGTTTCACCGTTGAGCTGAACGGTATCCGTGCGTTCCTGCCTGGTTCTCTGGTTGACGTTCGCCCAGTACGCGATACTGCTCACCTGGAAAACAAAGAACTGGAATTCAAAGTTATCAAGCTGGACCAGAAGCGCAACAACGTTGTTGTTTCTCGTCGTGCTGTTATCGAATCTGAAAGCAGCGCTGAGCGTGATGCTCTGCTGGAAAACCTGCAAGAAGGTCAAGCAGTTAAAGGTATCGTTAAGAACCTGACCGACTACGGTGCATTCGTAGATCTGGGCGGTGTTGACGGCCTGCTGCACATCACCGACATGGCTTGGAAGCGTGTTAAGCACCCATCTGAGATCGTGAATGTTGGTGACGAAATCAACGTCAAAGTACTGAAGTACGATCGCGAGCGCACTCGTGTATCTCTGGGTCTGAAGCAACTGGGTGAAGACCCATGGCTGGAAATCAGCAAGCGCTACCCAGAAAACACTCGTCTGACTGGTCGCGTAACCAACCTGACTGACTACGGCTGCTTCGTTGAAATCGAAGAAGGCGTTGAAGGTCTGGTACACGTTTCTGAAATGGATTGGACCAACAAGAACATCCACCCATCCAAGGTTGTTAACCTGGGTGACGAAGTTGAAGTTCTGGTTCTGGACATCGATGAAGAGCGTCGTCGTATTTCTCTGGGTCTCAAGCAGTGCAAGACCAACCCATGGGAAGACTTCGCTAACCGTTATGCCAAGGGCGACAAAGTTACCGGTAAGATCAAGTCTATCACTGACTTCGGTATCTTCATCGGTCTGGACGGCGGCATCGACGGTCTGGTTCACCTGTCTGACATCTCTTGGAACGGTAGCGGCGAAGACGCTGTTGGCGAGTACAAGAAAGGCGATGAAATCACTGCAGTGGTTCTGTCTGTTGATCCAGAGCGTGAGCGTATCAGCCTGGGTGTTAAGCAGACTGAAGACGATCCATTCAACGCCTACCTGGCCGACAAGAAGAAAGGTACCATCGTAGTTGGTACTGTTACTGCTGTTGACGCCAAAGGTGTTACTGTTGAGCTGGCTGACACTGTTGAAGGTTACATCCGTGTATCTGACATCAGCCGTGACCGTGTTGAAGATGCATCAAGCGTCTACAATGTAGGTGACAGCGTTGAAGCCAAGTTCATGGGCGTAGATCGCAAGAACCGTGCAATCAGCCTGTCTGTACGTGCTAAAGACGAAGCTGAAGAAAAAGAAGTGATGGCTAACCTGAACAAGCAGGATGACGCTATCATGACTAATGCAATGGCTGAAGCGTTTAAAGCAGCTCGTAAGTAAGTGCCTGTAGTACAGGGGGCTTGCCCCCTGTTAGGTGACTGTGTTTGGCTTGATAATAGGGGTAGCTAGGATGACTAAATCCGAACTGATCGAAAAACTCGCCAGTGGGCAGTCGCAACTGTCGGCGAAAGAAGTAGAAGGCGCCATCAAAGAGATGTTGGAGCAAATGGCTAAAACATTGGAAAGCGGTGATCGCATAGAGATCCGTGGCTTTGGCAGCTTTTCACTTCACTATCGTGCACCTCGCACTGGTCGTAATCCCAAAACGGGAACATCAGTCGAGTTGGATGGCAAGTACGTCCCGCACTTTAAGCCAGGCAAAGAACTGCGCGAACGCGTTGACGCTTATAACCGTTAATCGCTGTTGTATTAAAAGCCTCCGAAAGGGGGCTTTTTTATGCCCGGAGCTTGGCTAAAGCTGGTCAGCTCAGTCAAATTACTGGATAATCAGAACATTGAAACGCGTTTATGGAGTGCAACGTGAAGTCATTTGTCGCAACCGTACTGGTGGCAATGTTGTTTGTAGTGGCACTGGTATTTGGCTCTCGCAATGAACAGCTGGTCACCATCAGTTATTTTGTGGCACAGGGAGAGTTCCGTTTGCCTGTGGTGTTGGCCGTGGTGTTTCTGGCGGGGTTTATCCTCAGCTGGGTCATTGCTTTCTACTACATAATGAAGTTGAAGTTGTCATTGCGTAATGCCCGTAAGAAGATCCAGACATTAACGCAGCAGCAGGGGCAAGACGCCTAGTATGCTCGAACTTCTCTTTCTGTTGCTGCCTATTGCTGCGGCTTACGGTTGGTACATGGGCCGCCGCAGTTTGAAGCAGAAACAGAATTCAGCACAAAAGAAACTGAGCCGAGACTACTTCACCGGGCTCAACTTTCTGCTCTCCAATGAGTCGGACAAGGCTGTTGATCTCTTTATTAGCATGTTGGATGTCGATGATGAAACCATAGACACTCACCTGTCTTTGGGTTCCTTGTTTCGCAAACGGGGTGAAGTAGATAGATCTATTCGTATTCACCAAAACCTGATAGCCAGGCCCAATCTCGCCACCGAGCAAAGAGACATGGCGATGATGGAGCTGGGTAAGGACTATATGGCCGCCGGGTTCTACGATAGGGCTGAGGAGATTTTCCTTAACCTGGTCAGTCAGGACGATCACAGCGAAGAAGCGGAAACCCAACTGATCTCCATTTACCAAACCACCAAAGATTGGCAAAAGGCGATAGATATCACCAAGCGCTTGCCACGAAAAAGCCAGCAGGGTCTGAAACCCGTCATCGCCCATTTCCATTGCCAATTGGCCGAAGAAGCCGACGAAGAAGCGGGTAAACTCAAGGGCTTTCAAGCCGCACTCAAGCAAGACCCTCAATGTGGCCGCGCCTTGTTGTCACTGGCCAACGCTTACCTCGACGCAGGGCAGTTACCTCAGGCCAAACAGATGCTCAATCAACTGATTGACGCCGATGCCGAGCTTTTTGCCGATGCACTCGCCTGTGCCCGCCAGCTCTATCAAGAGCTCAAGGATATTGAAGGTTATCGCGAACTGTTGGCTCACGCCATAGATAAGGGCGCGGGTGCGTCGGTTGTGGTGGCATTGGCGCAGCGTATGATTGAAGACGGCGATATCAAAGGCGCCGAAGACATGGTGATGCAAGCTCTCTATCGTCACCCCACCATGCGGGGGTTCCAGCACCTTATGCAGATGCACATCAAGCAAGCTGAGCAGGGCCAGGCACGAGATAGCCTGGCGATGCTGGAAAAATTGGTAGAGCAACAAATTAGATTCCGTCCAAGTTACCGCTGCCGGGAGTGTGGTTTCCCGGCACATACCTTGTATTGGCACTGCCCATCCTGCAAGAGCTGGGGCAGTATTAAGCGGGTTCGCGGTTTGGACGGTGAATAACCCTCAGATAACGGAGTAAAAATGACAGAGACACCTATTGTGGTCGCCTTGGACTTTGATAATAAATTCAAAGCATTGCAACTTATTGATAAGTTGGATCCGTCTATGTGCCGCCTTAAGGTAGGCAAAGAGATGTTTACCCTGTTCGGGCCTCAACTGGTGAAAGAGATCCATGACCGAGGGTTTGAGCTGTTTCTGGACCTGAAGTTTCACGATATTCCCAACACAGTGGCCAAAGCGGTAGCTGCCGCCGCCGAAATGGGGGTGTGGATGGTGAATGTCCACGCCAGTGGCGGTCTCGCCATGATGGAAGCTGCCCGCCGGGCCTTATTACCTTACGGGGATAACGCCCCCTTGCTGATTGCTGTTACTGTGCTGACGTCAATGAGCGACGATGAGCTCAAGCTTATTGGTGTTGAAGGCAGTGCTGAAGAGCAGGTTCGAAGACTGGCGTGCCTGACGCAAACAGCCGGTCTCGATGGTGTGGTCTGCTCGGCCCGAGAGTCCAGTATGCTCAAGGCCGAACTTGGCGCTGATTTCAAACTGGTGACTCCGGGTATTCGTCCGGCGGGCAGTGACGCCGGCGATCAAAAACGCATCATGACCCCGGCCGAAGCTATGGCCGCGGGCTCAGATTATCTGGTCATAGGTCGACCCATTACTCAAGCGGCCGATCCTTTGGCGACATTGCAGGCGATACATCAATCGTTGGCATAAACTTGCGACATACCGGCGACTTGCAGTATGGACCGGAATAACGAATGATCAGTGGATAGGAGAGAAGCTCAATGTTCGATTATCAGGGTAAGTATGTAGTGGTCGTCGGGGGTACCAGCGGCATCAACCTTTGTATCGCCAAGGCGTTCGCAGTAGCCGGTGCCCATGTGGCGGTTGCCAGCCGTAACCCGGAAAAAGTGGCAGCCGCAGTGGCGTTATTGAATGAAGCCAATCCGCAAGGTCAACATCTGGGCCTGAGCTTCGATGTCAGGGATTTGCCGGCACTCGAGCAAGGCTTTACCGTTTTGGCCCAGAGTTTCCCGCATATTGATGTGCTTGTCAGTGGCGCCGCCGGCAATTTCCCAGCCAGCGCCGCCAAACTCAGCGCCAACGGTTTCAAATCTGTCATGGATATCGATTTGTTGGGCAGTTTTCAGGTGTTGAAACAAGCCTATCCTATGCTTAAGCGCCCTGGCGCCAGCATTATTCAAATTTCGGCGCCGCAGGCGTATATTGCCATGCCGATGCAGGTCCACGTTTGTGCCGCCAAGGCGGGAGTCGATATGTTGACCCGCACACTGGCGTTGGAATGGGGGCCTGAAGGCATACGGATAAACTCCCTGGTGCCTGGTCCAATTGCCGGTACCGAAGGATTTAATCGCTTGGCGCCGTCGGCGCAGTTGCAACAACAGGTGGCAGAGAGTGTACCGTTAAAACGCAATGGTGAGGGCGAAGACTTGGCCAATGCCGCACTCTTTATGGCCTCGCCAATGGCTTCCTATATTACCGGAACCATATTACCGGTCGACGGCGGTTGGTCGCTTGGCGGTGCCAGTGCGGCCATGAGTCAACTCGGGGCGCTGGCAGCAAAGCAAGAATCAAGTAAGTAGCAAGAGAGAGATTATAAAATGGCAAACGCATTACAGGAACAGTTGCTTAAGGCGGGGCTCGCCAGCAAGCAAAAAGTTCGCGATGTCAAAACCCAGAAGAAACGTAACCGCAAGTCCAATATTGATGATGGCTCTGCTGAGCTGAAGGCGCAAATCGCACAGCAGAAAAAGCAGCAGGCAGAAAAGGATAAGGCACTCAACGAACAACGCTTTGCCGAGGCCACAGAGAAAGGCTTGGTTCGTGGCCTGGTCACAGAGGTTAAGCAAAATGCGGTGGCGCTGCCGAAAGATGGCGAAATCAAGTTCAACTATACGTTGGAGAACAAGATATACCCATTGTATATCAATGAAAAACTCCAGAATCAGCTACTTGGTGGCCGTTTGGGGATAGTGCGAATCGAGCAAAGCAGCTATCTGGTGCCCCATAAACTCGCCGAGCGGGTCAATCTGTTGGTGCCGACTTGGTGTGGCTATTTGTGGCAAGCCGAGAACAACGCGGAGCCAGTGCCGGATGAAGAGGACCCTTACGCAGATTATGTCATTCCGGACGATCTTATGTGGTAACTCTCAGTAGAGCTGTTCGTCATCGCCATCGACGTACAGCTCTATCATATGCCTCTGGTCATTGATGTGCAGCCTCATGTGGATGGGGTTGCAGCATACCCGACAATCATTGTAAAACTCCTGGTCGCCGCCGCTGGCATCGAGCTCTACTTTTTGATGGTGGCCACAATGGGGGCAACAAATAGTTTGACTTTTGAGTTGCATAGTTTCCTCCTCCGCCGTTCAGCACTATGCCTTTGGACGATAGAACCCAAGCTCACAACATAAAGTAAGTATAGCCCCGGCCTGTGAGCCAAAGCTTATTCATTGAATGTTTTTGGGTTGCGTGGGCCGGGCCTTATCCCGTAAAATTACCAGTCTGCCCGGCGGAGACCTTAAGGCTCCTGTACTGCCTTAACCCAAGGGCTAACATACTTTTTTATCATTGATAACCAAGTGGCCCTACGTGTGGGTCACCACTGGACAAGGAATTTTCATGCCTGTAATTACACTTCCCGATGGGAGCAAACGCGAGTTTGCCAACCCAGTCTCTACACTCGATGTTGCTGCTGATATTGGTCCTGGCCTGGCGAAAGCCTGTATTGCCGGACGAGTCAACGGCGAGTTGAAAGATGCCTGTGATCTGATCGAAACAGATGCAGAACTGTCGATCATCACGGCCAAAGATGAAGAAGGGCTGGAAATCCTTCGTCACTCTTGCGCGCATTTGTTGGGTCATGCGATCAAACAACTGTGGCCCGAAACCAAGATGGCGATTGGTCCTGTTATTGATAACGGCTTCTACTATGACATCGACCTGGATCATAAACTGACCCAGGAAGATCTGGAGAAGCTGGAAAAACGCATGCTGGAACTGGCCAAGACCAACTATGACGTAGTCAAGCGCGTGGTTAGCTGGCAGGAAGCCCGTGATACTTTTGAATCTCGCGGCGAGCCTTACAAAGTGGCAATCCTGGACGAAAACATTAGCCGTGATGCCACTCCGGCACTGTATCACCACGAAGAATACACAGACATGTGTCGTGGTCCTCATGTGCCCAACATGCGTTTCTGCCATTTCTTTAAACTGATGAATGTTGCCGGCGCCTACTGGCGTGGTAACTCAGACAACAAGATGTTGCAGCGCATCTATGGTACTGCCTGGGCAGACAAGAAAGCGCTCAAGACTCATTTGACTCGCTTGGAAGAAGCGGCCAAGCGTGACCACCGTAAAATCGGCAAGCAGCTGGACCTGTACCATATGCAGGAAGAAGCGCCGGGCATGGTGTTTTGGCATAATGACGGCTGGAGCGTATTCCTCGAGCTTGAGCGTTTTATTCGCCAGAAGCTGAGCCAGTACGACTACCAGGAAGTGAAAGGCCCGCTGATGATGGACCGTGTGCTGTGGGAACGTTCAGGTCACTGGGATAAATACGCCGAAGCGATGTTTACAACCAGCAGTGAGAACCGCGAATACGCCGTCAAGCCGATGAACTGCCCCGGTCATGTGCAAATCTTCAACCAGGGCCTCAAGTCTTATCGTGACCTGCCGCTGCGGATGGCCGAGTTCGGCTGCTGTCACCGTAATGAGCCTTCAGGTGCCTTGCACGGCCTTATGCGGGTTCGTGGTTTTACCCAGGACGATGCGCACGTATTCTGTACTGAAGAGCAGGTGCAATCCGAAGTCAGTAAGTGTATCAAGATGGTGTACGACACCTATTCCACTTTCGGCTTCAGCAATATCGTGGTTAAGCTCTCTACCCGTCCAGAAAAGCGTATCGGTGATGATGCCATGTGGGATAGGGCAGAAGAAGCTCTGAAACAAGCGCTGCGCAGCAACGATATTGAATTTGAAATCCTGCCCGGTGAAGGCGCCTTCTACGGTCCTAAAATCGAGTTCACTCTGCACGATTGTCTGGACCGTGCCTGGCAGTGTGGTACAGTGCAGCTTGACTACGCTTTACCAGGTCGTCTGGGCGCAACTTATGTTGCCGAAGACAACAGCCGTCAGACTCCTGTGATGATCCACCGTGCGATTTTGGGCTCTTTGGAGCGATTCCTCGGTATTCTCATCGAAGAGTTCGCCGGTCGTTTCCCAACCTGGCTGGCCCCTGTACAGGTTGTTGTTATGAACATAACAGACAAACAAGCTGATTATGTTGAAGAAGTAGTCGAATTCTTCAAGGAACAGGGCATACGTGCCTCTAAAGACTTGAGGAATGAAAAAATAGGCTTTAAAATACGCGAGCACACTTTGAGGCGGGTTCCTTATTTGCTGGTCATAGGTGATCAGGAGATGGAAAATCGGGAAGTCGCTGTGCGTACCCGAGACGGGGTGGACTTAGGTAAGATGCGAATCGATGATTTCGCCGCTAAGGTTAAGCAACAAATTTCGCTCCGTAGTCTTGAATTGTTGGAGGATTAGGTCATAAAGATCAAAAAATCAGCAGGCCGTCAGGCGGCCCCGAATAGAATTAATGAAGAAATTACCGGCGTACCTGAGGTACGTTTGAATGGCGTTGATGGTGAAGCCATTGGTATCGTCAGCATCAAAGAGGCTCAGGAAGTAGCCGATGAGGCAGGTCTGGATCTGGTTGAGATCAGTCCTAATGCTGAGCCGCCTGTATGCCGTATCATGGACTACGGTAAATATCTGTTCGACAAGGCAAAAGCCCAGAAAGAACAGAAGAAGAAGCAGAAACAGATCCAGGTGAAGGAAGTTAAATTCCGCCCTGGTACTGATGAAAACGACTATCAGGTAAAACTACGCAACCTGATTCGTTTTCTAGAAGATGGAGACAAAGCGAAAGTTACGCTGCGTTTCCGCGGACGCGAAATGGCACACCAGAACCTGGGTATGGATCTTTTGAACCGTATCAAGGCCGATCTGGAAGAGTATGCGGTTGTTGAATCCTTCCCGAAAATGGAAGGTCGACAAGCCATCATGGTGCTGGCGCCCAAGAAGAAATAGCAGGGCAACCCTGAAAAGTAGCAAAGGTCTACGGGCCTTTGCTCGCCTTGCGTTTTATTAATATCCCAATGCGGAGTTTTAGTAATGCCTAAAATGAAAACCGACAAGGGTGTAGCGAAGCGTTTTAAGAAAACCGCCAATGGTTTCAAGCGTAAGCAAGCCCATCTGCGTCACATCCTGACCAAGAAGAGCACCAAGCGTAAGCGTCATCTGCGCGCCAAGTGTTTAGTTGCCAAAGCTGACGTGCCAATGATTGCACGCCAACTGCCATACGCTTAATTAGGAGGAATTGAAAAATGCCAAGAGTTAAGCGTGGTGTAACTGCACGAGCTCGTCACAAGAAAGTTCTTAAACTTGCCAAAGGTTACTACGGTGCCCGTTCACGTACTTTCCGTGTAGCGGTACAAGCAGTAACCAAAGCAGGTCAATATGCTTACCGTGACCGTCGCCAGAAGAAGCGTCAATTCCGTCAACTGTGGATTGCACGTATCAATGCGGCTTCTCGTCAGAATGGTCTTTCATACAGCCGTTTCATCAACGGTCTGAAAAAGGCGTCTATCGAAATCGATCGTAAGATTTTGGCAGACATCGCTGTATTCGACAAAGTAGTGTTTGCTACTCTGGTAGAAAAAGCGAAGGAAGCACTGGCAAACTAATCTCTCAGGAGATAAGTTGTAGTTGCTGTTAAAAAGGGACTTAAGGTCCCTTTTTTCATGCCTGTGATTTACTTATATTTTAACGTCTCAGACAAAAAAGCCAGTCATCAATGACTGGCTTTTTCAGTATATCGGCAGAGCTTATTTCTGGGCATCCAGGAAGCGCTCGGCATCCAGAGCCGCCATACAACCGGTTCCGGCTGAGGTGATGGCCTGACGGTAGTGCTGATCCATCACATCGCCGGCGGCGAATACGCCTTTGACGCTGGTCTGGGTGGCATTACCGTTAAGGCCGCTTTCGACCTTGATATAACCGCCATTCATCTCCAACTGGCCTTCGAAGATACCTGTGTTGGGACTGTGGCCAATGGCGACAAATACCCCAGCCACTTCCAACTCGGAAATACTGGCGTCTTTGGTGCTCTTCATCTTGAGTCCGGTAACCCCCATGGCATCGCCAGTCACTTCATCGAGAGTCCTATCCAGATGCAAAATGATATTACCGTTTTCGACTTTATCCATCAGACGGTCGATAAGAATTTTCTCAGAGCGGAAGCTGTCACGGCGATGGATCAAGTGTACTTCAGCCGCGATGTTGGAAAGGTAGAGCGCTTCTTCAACCGCTGTGTTACCACCGCCGATCACCGCCACTTTCTGGTTGCGGTAGAAGAAACCGTCACAGGTGGCACAAGCAGATACACCACGGCCCTTGAAGGCTTCTTCAGATGGCAGACCGAGATACTTGGCCGAGGCGCCGGTAGCTATGATCAGCGCATCACAGGTGTATTCACCGTTGTCACCTTTCAAGGTGAAAGGGCGCTGCTGCAGGTCAACTTCATTGATATGGTCAAAGATGATTTCGGTATCGAACTTCTCGGCATGCTTTTGCATCCGTTCCATTAGCGCAGGACCTGTCAGGCCTTCGGCATCGCCGGGCCAGTTTTCGACTTCGGTCGTTGTGGTCAACTGGCCACCCTGTTGGATACCTGTGATCATCACTGGCTTGAGATTGGCGCGGGCAGCATAAACGGCTGCGGTATAGCCGGCGGGGCCAGACCCCAAGATAAGTAGGTTACAATGTTTGGCTTGGCTCATTTTATTCTCTCCGTGCCTTGGCAAATAGCAGCGATTGTAGGTAATTTCCCCCAAAGGGTAAAGCGCTTGGAACAGAATCTTCAAGATTGGCTTAATCGAAAAAAAGGAGCCCTTGGGCTCCTTTAACGCTATAACTAATTTATTTACTGTAACAGTTCGTTGGCAGCGGTATAAGGCATATTGTGTGCTACAGCGACTTCTTTACAGGTGATCTTACCGTGCATCACGTTAAGACCATTTTGCAAGTGCTTATCAGACAAGAGCGCGTCGCGGTAACCCAGACGGGCCAGCTTGAGAATGTAGGGCAGGGTTGCGTTGTTCAGGGCAAAGGTGGAAGTACGCGCCACAGCGCCCGGCATATTGGCCACACAGTAATGCACTACATCATCGACGATATAGGTAGGATCTTGGTGAGTTGTGGCATGAGAGGTTTCCACACAACCACCCTGATCTATGGCGACATCCACTATCGCGGCACCTGGCTTCATCTTCTTAATATGTTCTCGGGTAACCAGCTTGGGCGCCGCCGCCCCGGGGATCAGCACGCCGCCGATGACCAGATCGGCTTCCAGCACATGTTTCTCAATGGCGTCTGCCGTAGAATAGATAGCCTTAACTTTGGAGCCAAACTGTACGTTCAAACGACGCAGTGCATCAATAGAACGATCAAGCACCACTACATCGGCGCCCATACCGACTGCCATTTGTGCGGCATTGGTTCCAACCATACCGCCACCTATGATCACAACTTTGGCTGGCTCAACTCCGGGAACACCACCGAGCAACATGCCCAGACCACCCATGGATTTTTCCAGCGCCATTGCTCCGGCCTGGATGGACATACGTCCGGCTACTTCTGACATGGGAGCCAGCAAAGGCAAGCCACCACGATCATCGGTAACTGTTTCATAGGCGATACAAACAGCGCCGCTGCTAATCAGTTCTTCTGTCTGGGGCAGATCAGGGGCAAGGTGCAGATAGGTAAAGAGGATCTGATCATGGCGCAACATGGCACGTTCTACGGCCTGTGGCTCTTTGACTTTGACAATCATCTCAGCCTTGGCAAAAACCTCGGCGGCCGTGTCCAAAATGGACGCTCCGGCATTGATATAGTCTTGATCGGTAAAACCGATCCCATTACCAGCATTCGTTTCGATAAAAACCTGATGGCCATGCATAGTGAGCTCGCGTACGCTGGACGGCACCATACCCACGCGATATTCATGGTTTTTGATTTCCTTTGGAACACCAATTATCATTTTCGAGCCTCAATATACTAAAAAACCCACTTTTAATGGGCATAATTGTTATTTTATAGTGACCTGAACGTGATCAATTCAGGAAAGTCTAGTATAGTATTGCCCGGGCAGATTATGCTGCTAAACTTGTGACATACGCAAAATTAAATGTTGTTTTAGTGATAAAACAAGGTTAAAAATATGGTAAATAATAAAAAGAGTCCTGTAAAAGACTTGGATCGTATCGATCGTAATATTCTTAATGAACTGCAAATTGACGGTCGCATTTCCAACGTTGAGCTTTCCAAACGTGTTGGTTTGAGTCCAACACCCTGTCTTGAACGCGTTAAGCGTCTTGAAAAACAAGGCTACATTAACGGTTATACCGCACTGGTCAACCCGCACTTTTTAGGTGCATCTTTACTGGTGTTTGTTGAGATCACCCTTAACAGAGATACTCCCGAAGTCTTTGATAAATTTAACCGTGCAGTACAGCTTTTGGATGATATTCAGGAATGTCATCTGGTATCCGGCGATTTCGATTATCTGCTCAAGACCCGGGTGTCGGATATGTCTGCTTACCGTAAATTATTGGGCGAAACCCTATTGAAATTGCCTTCCGTATCCGATACCCGTACCTATGTGGTAATGGAAGAAGTGAAGCAAACCAGTAAAGTAGCCATCAGTATTTCAGCCGAAGCTTGATCCCGATATCGTCCTCGAAAAAGGAGTCTATTTGGCTCCTTTTTCACCACTGCTGTTTGCTTTTTAATCCGGAATAGAAAGTCTAATACACAAAGTCTCCTTATCCACTTGCTTTTAGTGGCTTTCGTAGGCTTATTCGCTGCACATTCAGGTTGATTCTGGTATCTTAAATCCATCCGTTTTTCGTTTGCTTATGGAAATCGCATTTGTCTCAGGGAAATAGTGTCAGAACCCTCAGTGGCTTGCAACGCCTGCTGGAAGGGGGGCTTATTCTGTGCTGCATGATCGCCATCTATATACTGTTGGCGCTGGGCAGCTTTCATCCGGGCGATCCCGGTTGGAGTCAGTCTAACTATCAAGGGGAGATCGAGAATGTCACCGGTGCCGTAGGTGCCTGGCTGGCCGATGTCCTGTTCTATTTCTTTGGCTACACCGCCTACTTAATCCCTATCATCATTGCCGGAACCGGTTGGTTGATCTTCAGGCGCGCTCACAAACTGTTGGAAGTGGATTATTTCTCGGTCGGCTTGCGCTTGATAGGCTTTCTGTTGATGGTGCTCAGCCTGGCTGCCTTGGCCAGTATGAATGCCGGTGATATCTATGAGTTTTCTGCCGGTGGCGTGGCCGGCGACGTGATAGCCCAAGCCATGCTGCCTTACTTCAACCAGTTGGGTACCACACTGCTGCTACTTTGCTTTGTCGGCGCGGGTTTCACTCTGCTGACAGGAATAAGCTGGCTTACCATAGTCGAGCTCACAGGCTTGGCAACTATCTGGTGTTTTCTCAAGCTCAAACAGTTGCCGGCACGTCTGTCTGGTCCGAAAGAAACCGAAGATACCCGCGGCTTTATGTCGGTAGTGGACAAGTTCCGCCGTGAACGCGATGAACTTGAGCCGGAAGAAGTGCTCGAAGACGATGAAGATGAGGTCATAGAGCCGCCCGCCAAGAAGCCTGGACTGCTGAGTCGTTTCCGTAAAAAGGATCCGCAAACTCTGGAGCGGGAAGACGCGGAAATGGCCGATGAGAACACTGATACTGAGCACAAGCGTCAGGGCAGGGTAGAACCTGTGCTTTTTGCCGGGGTTGCCGGAAGTGCGACCGATAATGCTGCTGACACGCCGCCTTGGCAGACGAGTAATACCGCAATAGACTTCGACAAGCGTGCTTCTACTGGGGCTATCAGTCATAAAGAGCGGCAATTGCAGGCCCAGAAAGCCAGGGTTGAAAACGGCATTATTATTTTGCCCGGTGAAGAGGGCACTTCCAAAGAACGTAAGCAACCTATGGATCCCTTGCCGAGCATCTCGCTGTTGGATGTGCCCAATCGCAAGAAGAACCCCATCAGTGAAGAAGAACTGGATCAGGTTGCACGCTTGGTGGAAAGCAAACTCGCTGACTTCAATATTACCGCGCAAGTGGTCGGAGTCTATCCTGGCCCTGTGATTACCCGCTTTGAGCTGGACTTGGCCCCCGGGGTCAAGGCTTCAAAAATTTCTAACTTATCCAAGGACTTGGCGCGCTCTCTGCTGGCTGAAAGTGTGCGGGTGGTCGAGGTTATTCCGGGTAAGGCCTATGTGGGGCTGGAACTGCCCAACAAGTTCCGCGAAACCGTATTTATGCGTGATGTGCTTGATTGCCAGGCATTCAAGGACAGTAAATCCAATCTCACCATGGTGCTTGGACAGGACATTGCCGGCGATCCGGTCGTGGTGGACTTGGCCAAGATGCCGCACCTTTTGGTGGCTGGTACCACAGGTTCAGGTAAGTCGGTCGGGGTCAACGTGATGATCACCAGTCTGTTGTACAAATCCGGCCCGGAAGATGTGCGTTTTATCATGATAGATCCCAAGATGCTGGAGCTTTCTGTCTATGAAGGTATTCCGCATCTCTTGTGTGAAGTGGTTACGGATATGAAAGAGGCCGCCAATGCCCTGCGCTGGTGTGTTGGTGAGATGGAGCGGCGCTACAAACTGATGTCGGCGCTCGGGGTACGTAACCTCAAGGGCTTCAACGCCAAAATCGCCGAGGCCAAGGCCGCTGGTACGCCAATATGCGATCCGCTGTGGAAGTCCAACGAAAGCATGGAAGATACGGCGCCTGAACTCGACAAGTTGCCCTCTATCGTGGTTGTCGTGGACGAATTTGCCGACATGATGATGATAGTCGGTAAGAAGGTGGAAGAGCTGATTGCCCGTATCGCCCAGAAAGCCCGCGCTGCCGGTATACACCTGATTCTGGCGACCCAGCGCCCGTCTGTGGATGTGATAACAGGCCTTATCAAGGCCAACATTCCCACCCGCATCGCTTTCCAGGTTTCTTCCCGCATCGACTCGCGCACCATTTTGGATCAGCAAGGCGCCGAAACCCTGCTCGGGATGGGCGATATGCTTTATCTGCCCCCGGGTACCGGCGTGCCCAACCGGGTTCACGGTGCTTTTGTGGACGACCACGAGGTGCATGCGGTCGTTGCTGATTGGCATGCCCGCGGTAAGCCTCAATATATTGAAGAAATTCTTCAGGGGGCCAGTGACGGCGAACAGGTGTTGCTGCCCGGTGAAGCACCGGAAGGCGGCGAGGAGGAGCTGGATGCACTCTACGACGAAGCCGTGGCTTTTGTTACCGAAACCCGCCGGGGCTCTATCTCCAGTGTGCAGCGTAAGTTCAAGATAGGTTATAACCGCGCCGCTCGCATCATAGAGCAGATGGAACTTCAAGGGGTGGTCAGTGCCCAGGGCCATAATGGCAACCGCGAAGTCTTGGCGCCACCGCCGCCAAGATAAGACAGATTGAGGTACAGATGAAAAAAAGCGTTATGTTTCTTGCTCTGGCAATGAGCTTACCGGCCGTGGCCGATGATGCCGGACAACTCAAAGCTAAGTTAGATGCCATTGCCGGTCTGAAAGCCGATTTCCAGCAGCAGGTTACAGATATTAATGGCAAACTTATTCAGCAAGGCACTGGCGAGCTCGCCTTGGCGCAGCCCAATCAGTTTTACTGGCATCTACAGCAGCCGGATG
The DNA here is from genome assembly GCF_000813075.1 of Shewanella sp. ECSMB14102. Taxonomy (NCBI): domain Bacteria; kingdom Pseudomonadati; phylum Pseudomonadota; class Gammaproteobacteria; order Alteromonadales; family Shewanellaceae; genus Shewanella; species Shewanella sp. ECSMB14102. Next base: position 53,369 of record NZ_JWGX01000004.1, on the reverse strand, counting down.
AATCTGTGATAGTGGCAGATGGCAAAGATGTTTGGATCTATAACCCGTTCGCCGAGGAAGTGAGCGTGCTAGCGCTGGAAAATGCCATTGCCGCTTCGCCCATGACGCTTTTAGTGCGCCGCGACGAGGCCAGTTGGGCCCGCTATAACATCACTCTGGACAAAGAGTGTTTCCAGATAGCACCCAAGACTGAAGAGGCCGGAGTACAGCAGGTCAGCGTCTGTTTCAATGATAATACTTTGACCCAACTGGCACTGAAAGACACTCAGGGTAATCTCAGTCAGTTCAACCTGAGCGGGCAACAGCCGTTGACAGATAGCGACAAGACACTGTTTAAATTTGAGGTTCCCGAAGGCGTTTCCATTGACGATCAGCGCCCAGGGCGGGAAGGTTAACCTTGTCCAGCCTGAGCTTTGATTTCGCCCCCGACTTTCGCCCTCTGGCTGCAAGAATGCGCCCGGCGACGCTTGAACAGTACGTAGGTCAACAACATCTGCTGGGACCAGGGCAACCGCTGAGACTGGCACTGGAGGCAGGAAAGGCCCATTCCATGATGTTCTGGGGGCCGCCGGGTACCGGAAAGACGACACTGGCAGAGCTGGTCGCTCATTATGCCAACGCTCACGTGGAACGAATATCTGCGGTCACATCCGGGGTGAAAGAGATCCGTTCGGCGATAGAACATGCCAAAAATGTGGCGCAATCGCGCGGCCAGCGCACCTTGCTGTTTGTCGATGAGGTGCACAGATTCAACAAGAGCCAGCAGGATGCTTTTCTGCCTTTTATTGAAGATGGCACTGTGATTTTTATCGGCGCCACCACAGAAAACCCTTCGTTTGAAATCAATAACGCTTTGCTTTCCAGGGTGCGGGTTTATCTGATTAAGCGTCTCGATGAAGACGAGATTGCTACCATAGTGACCCAGGCGCTCGCTGATGAAGAGCGTGGCCTTGGCAAACGCAGGTTGCAGATGCCGCAGGAGCTGATGGCCAAGTTGGCGACTCTCGCCGATGGTGATGCCCGCAAGGTTCTCAACCTGGTGGAGCTGATGAGTGACATGCTGCCGGACGGCGGTAGTTTTACCGAGGCCATGCTGGTGCAGGTAGCCGGTGAACAGTTGGCGGGGTTTGATAAGAATGGCGATCAATATTACGACCTGATCTCTGCCGTGCACAAATCGATTCGCGGCTCGGCGCCAGATGCGGCGCTCTATTGGTTTTGTCGCATGCTGGAAGGGGGCTGCGATCCTCTGTATGTCGCAAGACGCCTGCTGGCGATAGCCTCTGAAGATGTGGGGAATGCCGACCCTACCGCAATGACAGTCGCTCTCAACGCCTGGGACTGCTTTCACCGGGTCGGCCCGGCCGAGGGCGAGCGCGCCATCGCGCAGGCAATTGTTTATCTGGCCTCGGCGCCCAAGAGCAATGCGGTGTATACAGCCTTTAAGGCGGCCAGACAACTGGCCCGGGAAACCGGCCAGCAGCCTGTTCCCATGCATTTGAGAAACGCGCCGACCGAACTGATGAAATCCATTGGTGCCGGTGAAGGCTATCGTTATGCTCATGATGAGGCCAATGCTTACGCCGCCGGTGAATGTTATTTCCCCGAAGCCTTGGCCGAGAGTCGTTTTTATTATCCGACCGAGCGGGGATTCGAGAAACGGATCCGCGATAAGTTGGCGCAGCTTTGCCAACTCGACCGCCAAAGTGAGAACAAAAGGTATGATTAATCTGACCGTTGTCGCCCTTGGTGGTGCAACCGGCGCAGTTTTGCGCTACCTGATATCGATATTTGTGCTCCAGCTATTTGGCAGTGGTTTTCCTTTTGGTACACTGGCTGTTAATGTACTTGGCTCATTTCTGATGGGGATGCTCTATGCACTGGGAGAACTCAGTCATATCAGCCCTGAGATCAAGGCGCTGGTCGGTGTCGGATTTCTTGGAGCACTGACAACCTTCTCGACTTTCTCAAATGAAACCTTACTGCTGATACAGGGAGGTGAGTTGCTAAAGGCATTTCTGAATGTGGCGTTGAACCTGGGACTGTGCCTGGCCATGGTTTACCTGGGACAACTGCTGATTTTTTCACGCGTATAACTGATAAGACAAGTAGACATGTTAGATCCAAAATATCTGCGTAATGAACTCGCAACAACTGCGGAGCGCCTGGCGACCCGCGGTTTTATCCTCGATGTAGACAGGCTGACCAAGCTGGAAGAAAAGCGCAAGTCGCTGCAGGTGGAAACCGAAGAGCTGCAGGCCAGTCGCAATGCCATCTCCAAGTCCATAGGTCAAGCCAAGTCCCGCGGTGAGGACGTTGCTCCAATCATGGCGCAGGTAGGCGATCTCGGCAGCCAGCTGGACAGTAAAAAGCAGGAGCTGAGTGCGCTGCTCGAAGAGCTGGATGCTATTGCCATGAGCATTCCCAATTTGCCGGATGAATCTGTACCTGTGGGTTCAGACGAGAACGACAACGTGGAAATCCGCCGCTGGGGCACACCAAGGGAGTTCGACTTCCCGGTACGGGATCATGTGGATCTCGGTGAACAGCTCAAAGGATTGGATTTCAAGAGTGCCGTTAAGGTAACGGGTTCACGCTTTATCTTTATGCAGGGCCAAATTGCCCGTATGCACCGCGCTCTGGCGCAGTTCATGCTGGATTTGCATACTCAGGAGCACGGCTACACCGAATGCTATGTGCCTTTACTGGTCAACGAAGCCAGCCTTAAGGGCACAGGCCAACTGCCCAAATTTGGTGAAGATCTGTTTCACACCAAACCGGCCACAGAGGAAGGCCAGGGGCTTAGCCTGATCCCAACCGCCGAAGTGCCGCTGACTAACCTGGCCCGCGACACCATACTGGATGAGGCCGAGTTGCCTATCAAGTTGACTGCTCACACGCCATGCTTCCGCAGTGAAGCCGGCTCTTACGGTAAAGATACTCGCGGCCTTATCCGCCAACACCAATTCGACAAGGTCGAAATGGTGCAATTGGTGAAGCCGGAAGATTCTGAAGCCGCATTGGAACAGTTGGTCGGTCACGCCGAAAACGTACTGAAGAAGCTGGGTCTGCCACACAGAACTATCGTCCTGTGTACCGGTGATATGGGCTTTGGTGCCGCCAAGACCTACGACGTTGAAGTCTGGGTTCCGGCTCAAAATACCTACCGTGAGATCTCTTCCTGCTCTAACGTGCGTGACTTCCAGGCGCGGCGAATGCAGGCCCGTTATCGCTCCAAAGACGACAACAAGCCAAAGCTTATCCACACTCTGAACGGTTCTGGTCTGGCAGTTGGTCGCACGCTGGTAGCCATTTTGGAAAACTACCAGAATGCCGATGGCAGTGTCACAGTACCTGAAGCACTGCGCAGCTATATGGGTGGCATTGAAAAAATAGGTTGATGGGTGAGGTCATATGGATAAAGGTCAGCGCTACCTGCGCTGGCTTGCCTACGTGGCCGTCATCGCAGTTTTTTCTGCCCTGTTTTTAGCCACGCTCGGCAAGGCAGCCATGCTGGTATATGAGAATTTAAAATAGTTATTCTGCATAGTAAAAAGCCCCGAAGTTCGGGGCTTTTTTGTGTGCGAAATCGAGTTGCTCTAAATACACTTGGCCGGTTTGGGCAACCCGGCAATCTTGGTTGCCTGCTTGGCCGGCCCCATAGGGAACAGGGTGTAGAGGTACTTGGAGTTGCCTTTCTCCGGCCCCAGCGCCTGGCCGATTGCCTTGACCAAAACCCGGATAGCCGGGCTGGTCTTGTATTCAAGATAAAAGTGACGCACAAAGTTAACCACTTCCCAATGGGCAGCGGTCAGCTCTATATCTTCACCTGCGGCGATAACGGGCGCCAGCTCGGGCGTCCAATCGGAAACCTGCTTCAAGTACCCTTGAGGATCGGTCGCTATCTGCTTGTCATTGAATTGAATGAAATCTACCACGAAATAACCTTTGTATGAGCCAATGTCAGCGCTACCAGCGCCGGATAATCCAACTGTTCATAATTACCAAGAAAGTCTTCCAGCCCGCGGGCCTTAACATCATCAGCCACCAGCACCACTTTAAATGGTGATAGCGCCATGGCCCATTGACGTTTCAGCAGGGCGCTTACTGCATCGCCGGCCAGCAGAAACACATCTGTCTTACCGGCATATCTCAGTGCGCAGGACAGCGCAGTATCGCGCGCCGCCGATGTTTGTATTTGGTGTAATATCATCAGAAAACCATGACCTCATCGGCATCAAGCAGAGTCTGGCGGATCTGCTCGTTATCACAAATGGTGGCAGGAATAACCAGTTCGGTGCGGCCAAGTCCCAATTCCTGCAGCGATTGCTTGCAGACCAGCACAGTGTCTATGTCATAGAGCGGCAGCGCACCTAAGGTGGCGATATAATCCTTGCAGCCGATAAGCTCAGGTTGCTGCTGCTTCAGCAGCGTAAGCACGCCTTCATCGGTAAATATCAGGCTCACCTCTTGCTCGAAACTGGCGCTCAGCAGCGCCAGATCCAGGCCTTCGCGCCCGGAAGCCGAACCATGCGGAGCCCGGCGAAAAATAATGGCTATTTTCTTCATTAAAAACTCACCAGACGATCACTCTTTTCAAGCCCGGTGACCAACTCGCCAAGCCCTCCCATGGTAAAGCCAGCGGCCAGATTGGCACTCGCTTTGGCGTTGTCCTTGGCGTCCTGTGCTGAAAGCACACCGCGGCGCAGGGCGGCAGAGACGCAGTTCACCAGATTAAGCTGCCACTCCTTTGCCAACTGTTGCCATGCGGCAGTTAAGTCCAATTCGTCCGATGCCGGCGCGCATAGGGCATTGGACTGACTTACGCCGTCCTGATAAAAGAATACGCAGTGAACCTCATGGCCCGCTTGCAGCGCAGCCCGAGTATATTTGAGTGCATGGAAGCCGGCCGCCGGGCCGTAGACACTGCCATTCACCATAATAATAAGTTTGCTCATACCAAAAAAAATGACCCTGAATTAGGGCCATTTTAACCTATTTTCCATCCCGTGGGGATCAGTCATCGCCACCAACACCCATAAGGTGCAGCAGGCTGATAAACAGGTTGAGGAAATCCAGGTAAAGGGCGATAGTAGCGCGGATATAGTTGGTCTCACCACCATTAACGATACGGCTGGTATCAAACAGGATAAAACCTGTCATCAGCAGGGCGATACCCGCATTGACCGCCATAAATACTGCGCCGTTACCGACAAAGATATTGATCACTGCTGCGGCAATGACGACCACCAGACCAGCAATCAAGAAGCCGCGCATAAAGGAAAAATCTTTCTTGGTGGTCACGGCATAGGCCGACAGGGCGACGAAGATGGCTGATGTCAGACCAAAGGCCTGAATAATCAACTCAGGACCGTTACTCATGCCGGCGTAATGGTTGAGGATATAACCCAGAGACGCACCTTCCATACCGGTAAAGGCAAATACCCAAAAGATCCCGGCAGCGGAATCGGCTTTTCTCAGGGTAACGAACAGCAACACCAAGCCACCGATGGAAAGTCCCAGTGACATCATGGGGCCGATTCCCATCGCCATGGCGATGGCGGCACATACGGCTGAAAACCCTATGGTCATTGCCAGCAGCATGTAGGTGTTTCTGAGCATTTTGTTCACTTCCATAGTGGAAGTTTGGCTCGAATAAAGGGTTTGCTGAGTCATTTGCTTCTCCGAAGGTTGACTGACATAGCCAGGGTTAATGGCCCGGCTAGTTTCCATGTTAGAGCAGCTTAAACCTTATATGGTTCCGCTGCAGGTTTCCTGTTATAGATTGTGCCATTAAACACTGAATCCTTTATGAATTAAAGTCAGGCGAGCCACTCTCTGTGCAGTTTTTCGGTATCGCCCAGATAATCCAGTACCCATTTGAGCGCCGGTGACATCTTATTGGCATTCCAAGCCAGACAGCAGGAACTGGCCGGTAGCGGCGTTGCTAACTGTTTTTCCACCAAGGCTCCGGCGCGAATAAAGGGGCTGGCAAGGTGCACCGGCATATAGCCTATCCCCAAGCCTTCGCGGAAGCAGTTGATGGCACGGATCCAATCCGGCACCACCAAGCGGCGCTGATTGTCCAGCAACCAGGTGTGGCGCTTGGGGATCTCTCTGGAAGTATCGTCCAGGCAAATAGAGGGGAAGGGCCTGAGCTCTTCATCCTCCAGAGGCCGGTCTATGGCCGCCAATGGGTGAGACTTGCTCACCAAAAATGCCCACTCGATGTCGCCCATGTCTCTGTGATGGTAGGCGCCGCCGACCGGAATGGCGGTGGTCGCCCCTATGGCAACATCGCTGCGCCCGGTAGACAAGGCTTCCCAAACACCGTTGAACACCTCAATGCGAATGATCAGCTCCACATCGGTGAAGTGGCGATAGAAGTCGGCAATTAACACACTGATCCTGTCTGCCCTGACTATGTTATCCAAAGCGATGGACAGCGTCGGTTGCCAACCATTGGCCACCCGCTGGGTTTCCCGTTTCAGATCGTCCAGTTGCTTGAGCATGATCCTGGCTTCCTTGACGAAGTGAGCTCCGGCGGGCGTCAAACTGACGCTGCGGTGGTGGCGTTCAAATAGCACAACCCCCAGCTCTTCCTCAATCTGCTTAATGGCATAACTCACAGCGGAGGGCACCTTATGCAGCTTGTTGGCTGCGGCGGTGAAACTGCCAAGGTGAGAAACAATATCGATAAGTTGTAACGACTGTTCAGAAAGCATGGCGATTCCTTGCTGTGAGAATATTTGAAGGCATAAGTCAAAAATAAACGTTTCACCTCGATAGAGCAAGGCTTTAGACTGCACCGGCATTCATATTACTTTTATCTTAAGTTGTAACCAGGTTGTATATGACTCTTAAATATTTCATGTTTTTATGCTATCTCGCGCTTCTGAGCATGTTGGCTTTCATCGCGACCGACATGTATCTCCCAGCATTCAAAGCAATTGAAAGCTCTCTTGATGCCAGCGCTTCTCAAGTAGCCATGTCCTTGACCTCTTTCCTGGCCGGATTGGCCTTGGGGCAACTGCTCTACGGCCCTCTGGTGCAGCGTTTCGGTAAACGCAACTCACTGCTCGGTGGTTTGGCGTTGTTTGCCCTGGCGACAGTCAGTATAGGTTTCAGTGACAATATCATCATGCTCAACTGTGCCCGTTTCTTCCAGGCGATAGGCGTCTGCAGTGCTGCCGTCATTTGGCAGGCTTTGGTGGTAGAGCAGTATGATGCCAAAGACTCACAACGCATTTTCTCCAACATCATGCCCTTGGTGGCCTTGTCACCGGCATTGGCGCCTATTCTTGGTGCCAAGGTGCTTGGGCATCTGGGCTGGGAAGCGATATTTTTCATTTTGGCAGCGACGGCAACGGCATTGATGGCATTGACCATGGTGTTGGTTAAGCCGGCAAGCGAAGGCTCGGCCAAAGCTGAAGAAAAAGTGGCTTACAAGACCTTTTTCAACAACACAGGTTATTTGGGCAATGTACTCATCTATGGTGCATGTTCCGGGGCTTTCTTCGCCTACCTGACACTCTGGCCGATAGTGATGGAACAGCACGGCTACCAGGCAGATGCCATAGGTTTAAGCTTTATTCCGCAAACCATCATGTTTATCGTCGGTGGCTATGCCAGCAAGTTGCTTATCCGCAGGGTAGGCAGTGAGATGACGCTTAAACTGTTGCTGGCGCTGTTTGGTTTGTGTGTGTTGGCGATTGCCTTGGCGACTTTGGTATTCAAGGCGCAAACCATCTATCCACTGCTAATTGCGTTTTCTGTACTGGCCGCGGCCAATGGTGCCATTTATCCGATAGTGGTTAACAGTGCGCTGCAACATTTCAGTCAGTGCGCCTCCAAAGCGGCCGGTCTGCAAAACTTTTTACAGATCACCTTGGCATTCGGAGCATCAAGCCTGGTTGCTGTGTGGGCCACGGCCGGGGAAACTGCTATTGCCTGGGGGATCCTGGGGTGCAGTGTGCTGGTATTTGCTGGCTATAAACTGCGTCAGTTTGCCGACTGGTCGCAGGTGAGGGCAGGTTTTACCAAGCCGGATCCGGCGCGTTTGGCGCTGCATGCAGAAGAAACACCTAAGGACTGAGTGCAGATTGAGCAAATAGATAAGACCATGACATTTTCTACTTTACAGTCTCAGACGCTCACTATAGTATTTGCAGCGTTCGGAGGGGTGGCAGAGTGGTTGAATGCACCGGTCTTGAAAACCGGCATGGGTTTATAGCCCATCCAGGGTTCAAATCCCTGCTCCTCCGCCATATTCAGAGAAGCCCGCTTGTGCAAACAGGCGGGCTTTTTCGTATCTGAGTTTTGATGATTGTTATTCGTTTGGTGTTGGTTGTGGGGATTTCCGAGGGATTGCTGGGTTTATAGCGCCGTTATGCAGGGTTCAAATCCCTGCTCCTTTGCCATATTCAGAGAAGCCCGCTTGTGCAAACAGGCGGGCTTTTTCGTATCTTAGTTTGATGATTGCCATTAGCCTGGTATGGGCGGTTAGAGGATGGTGGGTTTATAGCGCCGTCATGCAGGGTTCAAATCCCTGCTCCTTTGCCATATTCAGTGAAGCCGGCTTGTGCAAACAGGCGGGCTTTTTCATTTTTTGATTAAGCAATAATGACGCCGATGGATTAATGCCGTTCACATTAAGTGAACGGCATTACGCATTGCGGACTTTTTTAGTATTTCAGGCTCGGAGCTACAGAACTTAGGTTAGCTATGTAGCAAGTGCCCGCAATAGAAGCCGGCAAACTAGCCACGGGATTTATCCCTTGAGATAGTCCAGCACCACTTGATGGTGATCTTTGGTCTTGAACTTGTCGAATCTGTGGCTGATGGTGCCGTCCTGGTCAATCAGAAAACTCAGGCGGTGCAGACCATCATAAACTTTGCCCATAAATTTTTTCTCGCCCCAGACGCCGAAGGCATCGGCTACTGCGTGATCTTCATCGCTGAGCAGAGTGAAGTTGAGCTCATGCTTATCGATAAACTTGCCCAGTCTCGCCACGGGATCAGTGCTTATTCCAAGCACGGTTACATTGAATTCGTCCAGTTCCGTCTTGCTGTCTCTGAGACCACAGGCTTGCACTGTGCAGCCCGGCGTCATCGCCTTGGGGTAGAAGTACACCAGTACCCGGCCTTTTTTCAGGCAATCTTGCAGTGAAACATTTTCATCGTTTTGGTTTTTAAGGGTGAAGAGTGGCGCTTTATCGCCTGCATTTAAGGTGTTCATGCGTTCAATCCTTTTGATCTTTATTTGGTATAAGTGGGATTCAATCGGCCTTGGGAACCGCAATTCCTTGCATACGTTTGATGTTGCAGGTCAGGGACATCTCTTCGGCCAAGGCTTGAATGCTGGTTTCCAGCTTATCCAATTCGACTTTTTCCGGGATATTGATGGCCAGGAAAACGTGCTGAGTCTGGCTGCCGTCCGGCAACTCTTCCGAATATGAGCGTACCGCACCGAGATCCAAAGATCTGTCTGCCAAAAACTGCGAGATGCGCTTCATGGTGCCACGCTGATCCTGACCATTGAAAGTCACTTCAATACGCGAGATATAATTTTGCGGCGTGTGCTTGGAGGTGCGCTTCATCACTGTCATCAGCTCAAGCTCGACACTGAGACTGGGAAGGCTGGTTTCTATCTTGGTAATGGATGCCCAGGAGCCGGACAACATCATAATTAGAGTAAACTCGTTGCCGAACAGCGCCATGCGGCTGTCGACTATGTCACAGTCGCAATCACTGGCTAATCTTGCCAGTTTGCTGACCAGGCCGGGACGGTCGGCGCCCATAGCGGTAACGACCAGGTAGTTGGTCATGAATTTTCCTCATATTTCCGGTATCATAGAGCGAAAACTCAGCCACTGTGAGCTGAGTTTTTTGTGCAGTCAACCATGCTACCACAACTTATTCGATTTGTTAGCCCTGACAGTGCTTGTCATTGGCTGGCTGCACCAGTACCATAGCGAATCCTGAAATCTTGGGGACATAAGATGATAAACGGAAGCATCGTAGCCTTAATTACGCCCATGCAAGGCGATGGCTCAGTGGATTTTGCAAGTCTCGAGCGTTTGGTGGAATTTCATATCAAACAGGGGACTGATGCCATAGTTGCAGTTGGTACCACAGGCGAATCAGCCACTCTGCCCATTCACGAACACCTTGAAGTGGTGTCGCAAACCCTTTCTTTTGCCGCAGGTCGTATTCCCGTCATAGGCGGTAATGGTGCCAATGCCACCGCCGAAGCCATAGAACTGACCCGGGAATTGTCGAAACTCGACGTGGCCGCCATGTTGGGGGTTACTCCTTACTATAACAAGCCAACACCTAAAGGCTTGGTTGCCCATTATAAAGCGGTTGCAGCCAGCACGGATGTTCCCCAAATTCTGTATAACGTTCCCGGCCGCACTTCGGTTGACATGAAGCCGGAAACCGTTGCCCAGCTTTGTGATGTGCCCAACATCATTGGGGTGAAAGAAGCCACTGGCGACCTCTCCCGGGTGAAGCAACTGCGTGAGCTTTGCGGTGACGATTTTCTGCTGTTCAGTGGCGACGATGCCACGGCGCGTGAATTTTTGGCTCTTGGTGGCAATGGGGTGATCTCGGTTGCCAATAATATCGTCCCTAAGGCATTCAAGGCTATGTGTGATGCGGCGCTGCAAGGAAGATCCGTAGAGGCAAAAGCCATTGATGAATCCCTGAGCGGCTTGTACAGCGCACTCTTTTGTGAGGCAAACCCAATACCGGTTAAATGGGCGGTTCACCGTATGGGACTCATCAGCGAAGGCACAATTCGTTTGCCTCTGACTGAACTTTCCGAAGAGTTTCATGGTCTGTTGCTTAACGCAATGCAAAAAGCCGGGATAGAGGTTGAATAATTTAATGCTAAAGCAAGTTACCCCCTTAGTGATGGTTGTCGCTGTTACAGCCTGCAGTACGCCGATTGATCGTCGCCAGGCCAATGGCGACTTCGAATACGTAGATGCCGGCACTTCAGCACCTTTGGTGATCCCGGAAGGTTTGGACACTCCAAGATTCAGTAAAGAGTTTGAGATCCCGCAAGCGGGCGCCAAAAGCAATCCCGAGTTTGTCGGTGAAAAACTCGATATTCGTCCGCCTTTGCAAGTACTGCCTATGGCGGAAGGCACCCATGTGGAAGAGGGCAGTGACAACATTAAAGTGGTGGTTGAGTCCATTGACAACAGTGTTGATCTCAAACAGGAGATTTACAGTACAGTTAAGGGTTATCTGCAAAAGCAAAGCTATGGCGTTGTCTCTGAAGATTATGATAAAGGCTCTATCGAGACCGACTGGATTGAGACAGAGCAGGTGCTCGATTCTTCCTGGTTTGGCAGCGATAAAGTCTACCAACTGCGGCAGCGTTTTCGTTTTGATGTTGAAGTTCGCCCTCATGGCCGTACCGGTAATTTGCTGATCACACTTATCGACCACGAAGAGCATTATGACGGCTCAGAGCTGCCGGTATTGCTCAGCGGTGAAGACAAGCGCCGTTACACCATAGACATGCTCAACAGTGCTGTGGCCTATATGAGCCTCAAGCGTGAACAGATGATCAAGGCCAACCGCATCAAGCAGAGTCTGGGCATTGATATGTCACTGTCTCAGGGTGGTGACAGTGAGAGCTACTGGGTGGCCGATGCGCCCTTCAAGCGCACCTGGGATCGTCTACGGATAGTACTGCCTGAGCTTGGCTTGGAAGTCGTGGACATGGACTCAAGCAAAGGCTTGTTCTACGTTAATCTGAATGACAACTCCGGCTTCTGGAGTTCCTTGTGGGGCGATAACAAGTTGGCGCTCAAAGAGGGCAGTTATCGTTTGTTGCTGAAAGAAGATGCTGCCAACAAAGAACAGACTGAAATTCGTCTGCACGATGTGGCCGATCAGCCACTCGCCAATGAAACCATTGAAGCCGTTTATCAGAATCTGGCGGAGTTAATGCGCGAAGATCGCAAGGTGCGTTAAGCGCTTCTAGTTTATTGCTGCCGGTTTGATTGGAAAGGCGCCGAATTCGGCGCCTTTTTTATTGCTTGCCAGGTAATAGGGACTTTTAGCCACCAGAGCCCTTCGGCAGTATCAACTAACTCTTCTCTATAACCACTTAATTTGTAATGTTTTTGTGTAATCTTTATGCTGTGCATTCAGTTATACAGAACGAATGATGAAATAAGTCAGTCACTGCTTATATGGCCTTATGCAGAACACTCTTTGTTTTCTGTGGAATTAGGCGGCCGGTATCTCTGGCTGGTAGTGGTTAATGCAGATGTTTTGACTGTGTGTCTATCTATGTCAAATAAATGTAATTTGTAAGTAAAAGTAAAACGTATTGAAGCCGATAAGTCGCAGGGTAAACTGTTTTACCCATAAAACTCTGTACCTTCGGACAATCAATGAAAAAAACAATACTCCTAGTGGTACTACTGGCGGCCGCTGCCATTGGTTATCAGCAATGGCATCAGCAGCAAGCCCCGGCGGAGAAAAAGGCCCGCCCGGTACCCAATGTTGTGGTGTATAAGGCCGCCATTCAGGCCGTAAGGGATGAAGTGGAAGCACTTGGTACCTCCAAGGCTTATGAATCAGTAACCATCACCCCCAAGGTCAGCGATGTGGTGACCTTGATTCGTTTCGATGATGGTCAGATAGTCAAGCAAGGACAGCTACTTGCTAAACTGCAGGACGCCGAGCAGCAGGCCAGGGTGGAATTGGCCAGGATCAAGGTGCGGGAGAATACCCGTGAGTTTGACCGCATCAGCTCGCTTGTCACCAGCAAGACAGTGGCTGAAACCGAACGCGACCGACTGCAAACCCTGATAGAAAGTGCCAGGGCCGAAGTCGAACAGGCCCAGGCGGCACTGCGGGACAGGCAGATCACCGCCCCCTTCAACGGTCGCCTGGGATTACGCCAAGTCTCGGTCGGTAGCCTGGTGACCCCGGGCGTGGTGATCACCACCCTGGATGATATCTCGGTTATCAAGTTGGACTTTTCGGTTCCCGAGCGGTTTATTCAGGACTTGTTGCCGGGCAAAATCGTGGAAGCCCGTGCGGTAGCCTATCCGGATAAGCTGTTTCGCGGCAAGGTTGTTTCTATCGACAGCCGGGTTAACCCTACCACAAGGGCAGTCGTGGTGCGCGCCGAAATCCCCAACCCGGATGGTCAACTGCTGCCGGGTATGTTGATGAAAGTGAAGCTTATCAAGCAAAACCGTGAGGCATTACTGCTGCCAGAGTCGGCTATTATTCCTATTCAAAACCGCCACTACCTCTATCTGGCCAACAGCGAAGGTGTGGTAGAACAGCGACAGGTCACCATAGGGCTGCGCAGCCGTGGCTGGGTGGAAATTCTCGAAGGCGTCGAGCTGGGTGAGCAGGTGATCATTCGCGGGATCCTCAAGGTCCGTCCCGGTGACAAGGTCAAGGTGGAGTTCAAGGAACATTTCAGCTTCCTGACGGCTGAAGAGGCGAAGACCACAGCATGATACTGACAGACATTTCCGTTAAACGACCGGTTTTGGCTTCGGTCATCAGTCTTTTGTTGATCGCTTTCGGTCTGGTGTCCTTCGGTAAGTTGCCACTGCGCGAATATCCGGATATTGACCCACCGATAGTCTCGATAGATACCAGTTATCGCGGCGCCAGTGCCTCCGTGGTGGAAAGCCGGATCACTCAACTGATTGAAGACAGGATCAGTGGCGTTGAAGGCATACGCCATATCAATTCATCCAGTACAGACGGTCGCTCTTCCGTGGTGCTGGAATTTGATATCGACCGCGATATTGAAGCCGCGGCCAACGATGTCCGCGACCGTATTTCAGGTTTGCTCGATAACCTGCCGGAAGAGGCCGATCCGCCGGAAGTACAAAAGGCCAATGGCGGTGATGAAGTGATCATGTGGCTTAATCTGGTGTCGGATCAGATGACCACTTTGCAACTCACCGATTATGCCCGTCGTTACCTCACCGACAGATTCTCCGTCATCGACGGGGTAGCCAATATGCGTGTCGGTGGCGGCAAGGTCTACGCCATGCGGGTCTGGATTGACCGCCAGGCGCTGGCAGCCCGTAACCTGACGGTGGCCGATATCGAAGCGGCGCTACGATCGGAAAACGTCGAACTGCCGGCCGGCTCCATCGAATCCAAAGAGCGCCACTTTACCGTGCGGCTTGAGCGTAGCTTTCGCACCGCCGAAGACTTTGCCAACCTGGCGCTGACCCAAGGGGGCGACGGTTACCTGGTTAAGCTCGGAGATGTAGCTCAGGTCGAAATCGGCTCGGAGGAAGAGCGGATCATGTTCCGCGGTAATGGCGAGGCCATGATAGGCCTGGGGGTCTCCAAACAGTCTACCGCCAATACTTTGGAAGTGGCGCGGGCAGTGAATAAACTGGTGGATGAGATCAACCCGATTCTGCCCCAGGGGATGGAGATCAAACGCTCCTACGACAGCTCGGTGTTTATTGAAGCCTCTATCGACGAGGTTTATCAGACGCTGTTTATCGCCATTATTCTGGTGATCATCGTCATCTACCTGTTCCTTGGCAGTGTGCGCGCCATGTTGATCCCGGCGCTAACTGTGCCCGTATCGCTACTAGCCACTTTTATCGTGCTTTACGCCTTGGGATACACAATTAACCTCTTGACCCTGCTGGCGATGATCCTGGCCATCGGCATGGTGGTGGATGATGCCATTGTGATGCTGGAAAACATTCACCGCCGTATCGAAGAGGGCGACAGTCCACTGAAAGCCGCTTTCCTCGGCGCCCGAGAGGTGGCCTTTGCGGTTATTGCTACTACGGCGGTATTGGTGGCGGTATTTATGCCGATCACCTTCCTTGATGGCGATCTCGGCAAGTTGTTTAAAGAGTTTGCCGTCACCATGAGTGCTGCCGTGTTGTTTTCCTCGATAGTGGCCCTGACACTCAGCCCCATGATGTGTTCCAAGCTGCTTAAACCCGCGAGCCAGGATACCTGGCTGATGCGCAAGGTCGATAAGGGAATGAACGCTCTGGCAGGCTTTTACAGCCGCAGTCTTACCGGCGCCATGAAGCATCCCTTGTTGGCTTCCCTTTTGGTGGTGGTGGCTCTCGGGGCCAGTGCCTACATGGTTAAACAGATCCCGCAGGAGTTTGCTCCTCAGGAAGACAGAGGCTCAATGTTCCTGATGGTCAATGGCCCGGAGGGCGCCAGCTATGAATATATTGAAGCCTATATGAACGAGGTGGAACAGCGTTTGATGCCTTTGGTCGACAGCGGCGAAGTCAAACGTTTGTTGATCCGTGCGCCTCGCGGTTGGGGCGGCTCGGCCAACTTCTCCAACGGTATGGCGATCATAGTACTCAATGATTGGGGCCAGCGCCGTCCCGCCAAGGAGATCATCAATGATATCCGTGGCAGGCTTGCCGATCTCGCCGGCGTCAGGGCATTTCCCGTGATGCGCCAGGCCTTTGGCCGCGGTGTCGGTAAACCTGTACAGTTTGTCATTGGCGGCCCCAGTTATGAGGAGCTCGCCAGATGGCGCGACATTATGCTGGAAAAAGCGGCGGAAAACCCCAATCTGGTCGGTTTGGATCATGACTACAAGGAAACCAAGCCTCAGCTCAGAGTCGTCATCGATAAAGACAGGGCGGCGGATCTCGGGGTCTCCATTGCTCATATCGGGCGTACGCTTGAGTCCATGTTGGGTTCGCGCCTGGTAACCACCTTTATGCGTGATGGTGAAGAGTATGATGTGATCATTGAAGGCAACCGCGAAAGCCAGAACACCGCCTCGGATATGCAGAATATCTATGTGCGCTCAGATCGCAGTAAGCAGCTGATCCCGCTCTCGAATCTGGTGACCATTGAGGAGTTTGCCGACGCCAGTCAGCTCAATCGCTACAACCGGATGCGGGCGATAACCCTGGAGGCCAGTCTGGCGGAAGGTTATAGCCTGGGTGAGGCGCTCGATTATCTCAATGATTTGGCCCACACCTATCTACCGGCAGAAGCCTTGATAAGCTACAAAGGCCAGTCGCTCGACTATCAGGAGTCCGGCAGCTCCATGTACTTCGTGTTTCTGTTGGCGCTGGGAATTGTGTTCCTGGTATTGGCGGCGCAGTTTGAAAGCTATATCCACCCCATGGTGATCATGCTGACTGTGCCGCTGGCAACCGTGGGCGCCTTGGTGGGCCTGCTGCTGACCGGCCAAAGTCTGAATATCTACAGCCAGATAGGCATCATCATGTTGGTAGGGCTGGCGGCCAAAAACGGCATTCTTATCGTCGAGTTTGCCAATCAGCTCAGGGATAAAGGACTTGAGTTCGACGCCGCTATTTTGCAGGCAGCCAACCAAAGGCTCAGACCGATACTGATGACAGGCATAACCACGGCCGCCGGCGCCGTTCCTCTGGTGCTTGCCGAAGGTGCCGGCGCCGAGACCCGTTTTGTTATTGGTGTGGTGGTGCTCTCCGGCATCTTGCTGGCTACAGTGTCTACCCTATTGGTGATCCCTGTGGCTTACTCACTATTTGCCCGCCGGTCCAGCTCACCGGAAGCTGTGGCTCAACAGTTGGAAAAGGAACTGGCAGAATAACTCTATAGAGCCCAAGTGCCGACTTGGGCTCTGCAGCGCTTGAAGAATAAAAGCCTCAAGGTCTTGTTTTTGTTATTGGAAAGGCCGGTGAAATACAGGGGATTACTTCAAAACGATAACCATAAAGGGTTTGGTGATCCTGCTGGATTTGCAGTAACTCATAATCATTAAGCTCAACAGCATGGGCTGACTCAGCCAACTGACAGCGGCTACGGCCATCTGCCTCCATACCGAAAGCGAAATCCGCTACCAGTTGTCTCACTTTTTGGCGATAGGCCGCGGTAAACCTTGAATAAACTGCAGCTTCCTCCTCGGCTTTAACCGACTCAGGACGATCAGCGTTATCCTCATTAATGGCGTTTCCCTCGTGAGTTTCATCCTTCAAATTCACATGGTCAGTGTTATCAGCATCAGCTTTCGATTGGTTAGTATTACTCAATTGCTTATTGTCCGGTTTGAATTGACCATTGAAGGAGAAACTCACGCCATCATCATCAAGTCGAACACGGCTCTCAATAAAATGTTCCATATCTATCAATAACATAAGATGATGAAGGATTAAAAAAGACAATGTGAGTCTGACAAATGCTGTACTGACGGGATAAGCGTATTTCGGCTGCCACTTGAAACCAATGAGCCCTACCAATTTAAGCAATAATAGGCCTGCCAGATAGAAAGGTAACAGCATTTGTAATAATAACAAGGCGATACTACTGGTGATAACCATCCAAACCGGGAGTTCAAGTAACAGGGCAAAGTTATGCGTATAGTTAAAATGTGCCGCAGAAACCCCTGTGACTTCATTAACTATGGCACCACTGCTGGCCAGGGAAAAGTTGGCAATGGTGGCATAAAATAGCAGTATCATGGCTTTGCCGGCTAATGAATGCCACAGCTTGTTAAATAATGGCCAAAACTCAATAATCAATGCACTTACCGTCAGCAAAGTTGGTAATGCCGGATGGTCTTCATAAAACGGTAAGCTGAAAAGGGCCAGCAGATAGAGCTTTTGAGCTATGGTTAATTTGGCAAGTCGCTGGCTTATCTCTGAGTGAAGTCGACGGGTAAAAGCTAAAAACTGATCTATTAGTGGACTGAACCACCGACTAACCTGAAGTATTCTCATTAAAACTCACTGATTGAATAGCATAGGATATTGTTGCAATGCTACCAAAATACAACCATTGAGCAACATAACTCTTTGAGGGCACGTCAAGTAATTAAATTATAAAAGCCTATTATTCAATTGTTTATGTTATTAATTAACCTGCCGGAGTACTGTTGCAGGAGTCTCTTAATTTTTGCCACCAATGTACATGACGTTTGAGTTCATCATTGAGACGTGCATTTAGGAGGTCTTTCGGACCACCTGTGGTTTCGGCAAAGAAATATTCAATGCGTTCAGCATGAGGTGTTCCTTGATAGAGACTTTGCAACATGTTGCCCAAGCGTCGCTGTATGTGACGACTGTGACTCAGTTGCTGCTGTATCGGTCCGGTGAAGTTTCGTACTAGTATTCGCTGCAATATCTCCTGACGTTGTTTGCTATGGCCGGGACGGCATAAAAGAAGAGCTAGCTGTGGTTCCAACCAATCGTTAAGCTGCATTAACCAAAGAAGGCTGATCGACTGGCTTCGCATGTTACGGGCGATAATCCGGCTGCGCGCCAATTCAGTCAGTGCAGAGTCAAGGTTTGTGACATCCAATGCGTGCCAGGAAATACGGCCAGATTGTGCCAGCTCTATATCGGTTTTGAGTTTCACCAAGTTGGCTAGCGCCAATTCGGTTTCGGTTAGTCCGGCAAGGGGGGATCTACGTGAAAGTGAATCATGGCTGATGAACAGGAGTTTATCCAAAGCTCTGTCTTTTAATAACATCCAGTAGAACCAATCCATCAGCTCTCTTTGTTTCTGTAACTTGGCTTCCGTCAACAATCGTCTGCTTTGATCATCAAGGCTGAGGCTTTGCAAACAAGCCGGTGCAGCCTGAATAAAGGCCAGTTGATACTTAAACTGTTCGCTGGGCTCGGCTACTTTACCAAGAATTGAGTTGTGGTCTGCTATGAGCTCACCCAGACGACAATGCATCAACCCCAGGCTGTTCAGCAATGGCAATGACATTCTTGTGGAGGGAGCTTGTATCTCGCCGACGCTATTCAAGAGGCGATTATCCTTGGGAAGATAATCAGGGGCGATAAAGCTTTGTTCAGTGACTCGGCTAAGACGCTCCGCGTAGTCATGCCATAGCGCTTGTGTGTTATCTTGACAAGCGGTCAGGCCCAGCGCAATCCCAATTAGAAGACTGCAACATTTGGAAAATCTGACAGGAACCAACATGGTAATCACCTTGAGAAAGGGAGCGGCTTATCGACCTTAAGCTGTTCATATACCTTAGGCTCTCCATATAACGGTGACTAGCAATGATTTTGAGTCATCAGGAGACAAGTGGCCATAAACAGGGGTAAAAGCTATCCGGGGGGATTAGTCTTTTAGAATGATACCTCTTATTAATGGGGGCTGCTTTAGCTGAAAATTTGGTTTAACAAAATATCAGTCTCTTTTTTCACCAAGATCTTTCTGTGCAAATTTGCTACAATGTTTGCTCACCTTGTATTGACCTTTCCTCGGAGACTATACGTCCGGGGGGATTCTGTTTGCCCAGACCCGACTGAAAAGCTACCGCCAATCTGCCGCGGCAGGAATACTTTTCCCTGCCGCTATCGCCACTAAAAGCGGAAGCGACTTTACAGCCAGGTCTCTCGCATTTGCTTCTTAAAAGGAAATGGAAGCAAAAGGTGAAGCTACTGCCCGAGCTGGACGGGCAAGGTCGGGCCCGTCAGGACCTTGGATACATAGTCAGAAGCGACCTATCGGAGGTAAATGCATTATGACAATAGCTGACGTATTGACAGAGAAACACTCACCACTTTATCACACCGAAGATAAGACGGTTGTCTCCCATACCCAAAGGGATGAAGGCGACTGGATCCAACACACACTGATGTTGGAAAATTGCGATGCACCATTTCGTTTCAAACGCCCCAAAAAATACCGTTCGCTCAAAGGCGCCAGAGTATCGGTCGATTATTATCCCCAAACCACTATAGTAGCCGGATTTGAGATGGAAACCATGAAAGTGGTACGGATCCGCCGTTGCTGAAAGTTGATGCCGGAATGCCTGCTCCAATGTTAGTATTTTGTGTTTCTGGTGGCCGTCTTTGAACCCGGGTGTCCAACCTGGGTATGACCCGCCAATGTCGCGCCTTGAAAGGATATTCCGGCCTGATGAAACTTGCTGTTATTGTCTCTCTTACTCCTTGGCTTCAGCTGTTGTCGATTACTCTGTCTCGGCTATGTCAAAGTCAAACAAGGCTTGTTTTTCTGCCTCTGTTATTGGTAGTTGGCCAAAGCTTGGCTGCAGAGCAAACGAATAAGGGTCAGATTGAAGTTCCGATCAGAGAGCTTGTTGTCACCAACTCAGGTTCCTGGAAACCGTTTTCTTACCTGAATGATGCCGGTGAACCCAGCGGCATGTTAGTGGATATTTGGCGTGAATATGCCAAGGCCAATCGAGTCAAAATCCGATTCATATTGACCGATTGGCAACACTCGCTGGATTTGGTTCGCAGCGGTCAGGCCGATATTCATGCCGGATTGCTTTGGTCTCAGGAAAGAGAGCATTATCTCGATTATGCCCAGGGGCTACTTGGCATAGAGAGTCAACTGTTCTTCAACCAGGCATTGCTCGGTACAGAGCCTGGCCGTTATCTGGATAGCGGTGGTGAAGTGGGAGTGGTGAGCGGCGGCTATGAAGAGGCTTTCGTTCGTCGAGAGTTTCCAAATACCAGCTTAATTGTTTATGCCAGTAACGAGCAGATGCTCAAAAGTGCAGTAGCGGGAAGGTTAAAAGCCTTTGTTGCTGATCTCCAGGTTGCCAATTTCTACCTTTACACCTCGCAAGAACCTACACTTTTTGTTCCGGTTCGTCATCTTTACAGTGCTCAAGTTCGCTCGGCCGTCAAAGAGGGGAACATCACTTTACAGGAAGAAATTCGGCAAGGATTGGCGCGCATTCCTGATGCCGAATACCAAAGGATCCTAAATCGTTGGATGTATGTGGAAACGGTTTATCCACGCTATCTATTGCAAGTTGTTTTGGCTTTGCTTTTTCTGGCTGTCATAAGCTACGTATTTATGCTTCGTCGCACTGTGGCTATCCGCACTGCAGAACTGGAAGCAGTTAACGCAGAGTTGCTTCATTTGGCGGCAACCGATAGCCTGACAGGAATAAGCAACCGACGGGCATTTATGGAGGCATTGGAACAAGCTTGCGACAGCCGCAGTTACGATAGTTTAACCCTGTTGCTGTTTGATATTGATGATTTTAAAAGGATCAATGACAGTTATGGTCATCTTGTAGGGGATGAGCTCATCTGCCAACTGGTACAGAGGGTGGCAACTCTTTTGCCAGAAGATGCCGTATTTGCCCGGGTAGGCGGAGAGGAGTTCTGTATCCTGCAATTGGGGATGACAGAGAGCGGAACCCAAAAGCTGGCAAGGAGTTTATTGTTGTCCGTAGGACAAGCACCATTTTCGACCAAAGTGGGCGAACTGCCACTCAGTATTAGCATAGGAGCCGTCTACGCAGATCCGGGAAGTCGAGATCCGCTTTCGGTACTTGCCGATGCCGATCGCTTGATGTATCAGGTTAAGGCGTCCGGACGTAATGATCTGCTGTTCCGACGTTTCTGATAATAACTGATTGTCGCCAGAGGCCAGGTTCTTATGCAGTTATTTTAATAGTCTTTATCAAGCTCAGACTCAGTCAAGTACCATAAGTAGTCTGTACTCATCCAAAGCGTATTGGTCTGTCATGCCGCTGATATAATCCTGCAGTAAACGGCACCTATGATAAAATTCAGGATACTGATTGGTTTCAATGGCTCTTTTATAGGTGGCCAGGTGTTTACCAGGCAGCTTATGGAATAGCCGGGTTTCGATAAGCGCAGTTTTGGGCTGCCCTTGTACCAGTTTGCTAAACTCGTCCTCGCTCAATGCCAGCAGGGAACGATAGTTATCCAGTAAGCCTGTTATGATCCTGTATCCCTGCAGCTCAAGTTTCTCCACTTCCCGATGGCAAAATACCTGTTTAATAGCGACTTGCTTGAGCGTTTCTGTAATGGCGTGCTCATAGCCGCCATCTTCAAGCAGCGACTCGTTCAGGTTGCCGTGGTACACAGCATCAATATTGTCGATAAAGCGCTTGGCGGCATGATTGACCAAAGGGTGTATCAGCCGAACCCGGAGGAAAGTAAAGAACTGGCTTTGTTGGTTGATTGCCAGGTGACGGGCGCTGCTGTCTGCCGCTTCAATCGATTTACTCATAAAGTCCTGGTGTCCGAGAGCGTCTTGCTTGACTGCAATTTGCCGCTGGTATTCGGCTATCAGACTCTGTTTTAGGATATCCAACTCTATAATGCCTTTTTCCACCGCATCTTCAATGTCAGCAAGGCAGTATGAAATATCATCGGCGGCCTCCATGATGTAACTCACTGGGTGACGACAACCGGGCGCCATTTCCATGGCTTGTGTCAGTTCGGCAACAAAGCTGGACTCACTGGCGTAATAACCAACTTTTTTCATCAAATAGCTATGCTCAGGACTGGCTTTATCTTTCACTAGCGTGCCCGGGCGAGTGTATTTCAAAATGCCGGCCAGTTGACTGTAGGTGAGGTTGAGCCCTAACAAGGTGTGGATTAAGCGTATACCTTGGGCATTACCCTCAAAATGAGATAAATCTTGAATTAATTCAGGATACTCGGAATCAAACCCTGAAGGAACAAGAGAAGTAAGATTACGACTGAACCAATGACTGATAGCGGCTTCACCGAAGTGACCAAAGGGAGGATTACCGACGTCGTGCATCAGACAACTCATTTCCACCAGGGTTTCCAGTTGCCGCTCCAATTCTTGCAGACCGTATAGCTCAGCATCCGGCCCCAGGTATCTAAATATCCTCTGTGCGATAAAGCGTCCAACTTGTTGTACTTCCAACGAATGTGTCAAACGACTTCGTACCGCGGCATTGCGCTCCAGCGGGAATACCTGAGTCTTTTGCTGTAGACGGCGAATGGCGGCCGAGTTAATGATACGGCCGCGATCACTCTCCAGTGCCAACTGCAGTTTTTCTGGATTATCGACCCGAGCGTCCACTTTGCCAAAGGGGCGTTGTGCTGTAATTTTACGACGAAAATCTATCTCAGAAAATGTGGATGACACCGAGAAAACCTCCAAATAAGTGGTTGCCTGAAAAAGAAAAAACTCAGCAATTTGTAAGTACTTTCAATGTGCCACAGTTTATCCCATGGAGCCAATTTGTGACACTCTATGTAAATTTGCGATGAGTTCGATAGCGTCTTTGGCGATCGCAGAGTACTATCCTGACAAATCCTTTGTCAGAGAAGTGTTAATGCTCAAGTCTTTAAGTGTGATGTTGCTGCTTATTTTAGCGGCGACCCTCGGTTTCCTGATGTTCCATGGCGATGATACCCTGCCGGACAGACTCCAAGGGGAGTGGACAACCGGTTGTCTCAGTGACGAAAAATTGGGTAAGGAGTTTATCATGCGCTTTGAGGAAAACCGCTACCATAGTGTGGCTAATCTCTATGATAATAACCAATGCACAGGCGTGCCGCTGAGTCAGATAAAGGGCAGTGCTTATGTTGAATCCATTGGGGATAAAATCACGACTTGTGAAGGCCTTGAAGCAGATGAAGCCATGCTGTATTGGGATGAACTGGGGGATGCCAAAGCGTTTGTCTATTACATCAATGAACAAGGAGAACTGTTGACCGGACGGCCCAATGAAGACAAGAGTGCAGCGGCTCAGTGGTGTCTCGATCAGGACGCCAAGTTCCACCGTAGTAAATAATCCAACCAAGCTGCAAGGGATGGGGCAGATTTGTTCCAGCCCCATCTGCGCTGACATTCGCCATTCGACGAAAAGCCATTCAGATCCTGGCAGTATTTCGTATTTTAATGGCCGTCGTAATATGCGGTAATGGTTCCGAACAAGCAATGGCAGCTTGTTCGGATAATAGCGTGATCAGGGCTGATAAACGCCCACTACTTCAATACGTTGACTCGAGTCTGCATGTTTTGCTGCATTATCGAGATCGATATGGCCGCTGTTGCTGACATCCATAAAGTCAAAGGCTGGTAAATCTGCTTCGGCAACTTCACCGCTGGCAGGAGCATCCGGATTACGCTCCAGAGCCAAAAAGTCAAACACGTTTCTATCAACGCCTTGGGATGGTGCAGTATTTTGCATCGCAGTAAAAATGGTTTCGATGCGGCCGGGGAACTGTTTGTCCCACAGCTTGAGCATATTTTTGACCTCGGCGCGCTTGAGGTTTTCCTGGGAGCCGCAAAGGTTACATGGAATGATAGGGAAGGCTTTCAGCTTGGCGTATTCGGCAATGTCTTTTTCTCGGCAATAGGCGAGGGGACGGATCACCATATTGGCTCCGTCATCCGATAGCAACTTGGGTGGCATGGCCTTCATCTTGCCACCATAGAACATGTTAAGGAACAGGGTTTCTATGATGTCGTCTCTGTGGTGGCCGAGTGCTATCTTGGTGGCTCCTATTCGCTGGGCAAACCCATAAAGGGTACCGCGGCGCAGCCTGGAACAAAGCGAGCAGGTGGTCTTGCCTTCGGGGATCTTATCTTTGACTATCGAATAAGTGTCTTTTTCTAGAATATGGTAGGCCACGCCTAGGCTATCCAGATACGCCGGCAGCACTTCTTCCGGGAAGCCGGGCTGTTTCTGATCCAGATTGACGGCGACAATTTCAAACTGCACAGGTGCACGCTGCTGCAGGTTCAACAAAATGTCCAGCATGGCATAGCTGTCTTTGCCGCCGGAGAGGCAGCACATCACGCGATCGCCTTCTTCAATCATGTTGTAATCAGCAATGGCACTGCCGACTTCGCGGCGTAAACGCTTTTGCAGTTTGTTGAGACGAGTGATTTGTTTCTTATCCAGCTCTTGCATAACTTCAGACATAAAAAATAAGCGCCCAGTAACACTATGGTTCAGGGCGCGTATTATTCCAGCTAAAGCCGGTCGGGTAAAGGGGCGACTCAGGCCAGAGGCGACTTATAACCGTCGGGTTTGACCGCCAGCAGATCGCAGTTGACCGAATCTATCACATGTTCTGCTGTGTTGCCGATAAGCGCGGCAGAGAATCCGGTACGACCCACAGTGCCGAGAACGACCAATTCGGCGTCCAATTGCTCTGCCAGCTCAGGGATAACATCCTCAGGCAGACCTTCTTTCACGTGACAGTGGGCGGTATCAACCCCGTAGCTGTTGGCCAGATAATTGACCCGTTGCTCGTGCTGCATGCGAATGGTTTCGTTGTAAGTGTGGGCATCAAAGTCCGGCAGTTCAATCGCCAGGTTGACCGGAGTTCCCGGATAACCGTTAACCAGGTGCACCTCGGCATCGAACTTGGCTGCAAGCTCTTGAGCATGTTCAATGATCTTGCCGTTCAGGGATTGATGTTCTTCATCTTCAGAAGCAACGTTAACGGCGCAGAGAATTTTACCTTTTACCGGCCAGTCATGCTGTTTTACCAGCAACACAGGTACGGGAGCCTTACGCAACAAGTGCCAGTCGGTGGGGGTGAAAATAACCGCTTTGAGTTTGTCGTGCTCATGGGTGCCTTTGACTATCAGGTCATATTCTCCCTGAATGGCAAAGTTGATGATGCTCTCAAACGGGCGGTTGTGCCACAGTACTTCACTGTCTATCTCGAGTCCGGCTTGCTGGTGCGGTTTGAGCAGATCAGCGATCCAGGCTTTACGTTGGTTAATCACCCCTTGACGCATGGCCTCACGTTCCTGATTGGAAAGAATTGAGGTCATTTCATAGGAGAAATCAAAGATAGACAGAAAGACAGTGATCTTGGCCTTGCTGCGGGTGGCGAGTTCCACCGCGCGGGCAAGAGCAGGTTGCTGTTCTGATGTAGGGTCGACTACGACCAATAGCTTTTGATAGTCCCTCATGGCTTTTTCCTTATTCCGCAGGATATACCTATATCATGCGATATTGGCTGTGATTTGTATTGCTTGAGATCAATATATTGAATCGCTTGCTATCTTGCTATCCGGGCAGCTCCAGCCAACCTGTCGAGCTCTTCCAGATCCAGTATAGTGATATATTTGCCTTTCACTTCAATTAGTCCGGCCTTTTGGAACCGTCCCAGCAAACGACTGATAGTTTCTACCGTCAGGCCAAGATAGTTGCCTATATCACCACGGGTCATGGTGAGGCGAAATTCCCTAGGGGAGAAGCCACGGCTGCCAAAACGAGCGGCCAGGTTACTGATGAAAGCGGCCAAGCGTTCCTCGGCATTCTTTTTGCTTAGCAGCAGGATCATCCCTTGGTCACTCATGATTTCATTACTCATCAAGCGCATGATCTGTTGTCTGAGTTTGGGCATGGTACCTGAGAGCTCATCCAGAGTATTGAAGGGGATTTCACAGACCATAGAGGTTTCCAGGGCCTGGGCAAAACTCTGGTGTGACTGGGCATGGATACCGTCAAAGCCTATGACATCACCGGCCAGATGGAAGCCGGTGATCTGCTCATCACCCTGTTCTGTGATGGTATAGCTTTTAATCGTTCCGGAGCGAATAGCATATAGAGACTTTAGCGGATCTCCGGACTTGAACAGCTGTTCACCTTTCTGAATGGGTTTCTTGCGTTCGATAATGTTGTCAAGCTGATCCAACTCATTAGTGTTGAGCGTAAAGGGAATACACAAGGTCCCCATGCTGCAATCATGACAATGAATGGTACAGCCCCCGGCAGCAGGGCGACGATGCTTGTTGTTGTCTATTGTCATAGTCTTTCTCAAGTAAAGCGACTCTTCCCATGTTAAACCAATTCACTGACCCCGGCTAGTCGAGCTGAGCCAAGGCGATATAGAGTGTTTGGATCCCGAATCCAACCAAGAGTAAACCGGCAATTAAACGCACGGCGCGCTTTTGAGCCCAGTCGGCCAGCGCCTTGGCGGCAACCCCGGCGCTGAGCAGGGCAGGTAATGTTCCCAAACCGAAACAAAGCATAATAAGCGCGCCCTGGCTGGCGCTGCCGCTGGCCACGGCCCAGGTAAGAGTGCTGTATACCAGCCCACAAGGCAACCAGCCCCAGACCATACCAGCCAATAAAGCCTGCCCGGGGTGAGTCACGGGTAACACTTTTTGGGACAATGGTTTAAGTAAATGCCACAATCCCTGACCCAGGCGCTCAATCTGCACCAGCCCTACCCAGATGCGGGCAATATAGAGCCCCATGGCGATCATCATCACACCGGCAATGAGCCTGAGCACCAAGAGGTAAATATCGATATCAAACAGCATGCCAAGCCCAGCGGCAGAACCGCCCACCAAAGCGCCGGCCAGGCTGTAACTGAGAATACGGCCAAGATTATAGGGAAGCAGAAACGAGAGTTGTTGCGCCAGCGGATTCTGGCCTCGACGGGCAGCGGGAAGCTGGCTCGAAAAGGCGCCCACCAAACCACCGCACATACCAAAGCAGTGTCCGGCTCCCATTAGGCCCACTAAAAAGGCACCTGTGAGGTTATATTCCATTGCCTCTATCCTGAGGAGCTTGAGTGACTTCAGTTTCAGCCGTTTGAGATTGCTCCTGTTGCGTCTTGCTGTCCATAGGTTCCTCATCAAACAGAATCGACACACTGTGGCGCTCAAGATCGTCAAATTGATCCGATTTTACCGCCCAGAAAAACACACCAACAGCAATCAGCACAAACAGCATGGCGATGGGGATTAGTACGTAAATAATACTCATAAGCGGACCCTGAGAAGTCTGAGGCTGTTGCTGACAACGATCAGCGAACTGGCCGACATGCCGATGGCGGCGATATATGGTGCGACATGACCTGTTACGGCCAGAGGCAGTATAAGAAGGTTATATCCCAAAGCCCAGGCAAGATTTTGACGAATGATACGATTGGCTTTGCGGGCAACGGCTATGGCTTGGGTAAAGCGCCACAGATGATCGCCAAGCAGAATCAGATCAGCACTGTTTTTCGCCAGCGCGGTGCCACTGCCCATGGCGATAGAGAGATCGGCGCCGGCAAGCACTGGGGCATCATTGATGCCATCGCCGAACATGGCTACCTTATGTTGTTGTTGCAAACTGCGTACATAGTCGAGCTTGTCTGCCGGGCTCATGTCTGCGTGCACTTCAGTTATGCCAACTTGCCGGGCCAGAGATTCGACATGGGGCCGGGTATCACCGCTGGCAATCGCCAGACGGATATTGTTTGCCTTGAGTGCCTCGACCGTATCCTTGGCGTCTTCTCTCAGCCTGTCTTGCAAAATAAAACTGGCCACCAAACCTTGCTCATCGGCGAGGAACACCTGTTGCTGCTGACTTGGCGCAAACTTGATACCGACAAACTCGGCGTTGCCTATCTTAAAATCGCGACCATTGATTTGGCCGCTGATGCCGCGAGCCACTTGATGATGCACGTTTTCAGCCTCAAGTGTGCCCCCATAAGGGCTGAAAGCCAGAGCTATCGGGTGCAATGAACCGGCTTCGAGCGCTGCCGCCAATTGTTTTACCTGCAACTCGCTGTACTCAGCTTCACGGCCTTTGTTGATGCGGGTTTCCAATAAGGTCAGATTACCGCAGGTGAGGGTGCCTGTCTTGTCAAAGACGACAGCATCAATTTGTGGCAATTTTTCAAATACCCCCGCTTTACGGGTAATCACCCCGAGGCGGGTAAACAGTGCCGTAGCACAGGTCACAGCAGTCGGGGTTGCCAGGGCCAGCGCGCATGGGCAGGTAGCTACCAATACAGACAGCGTGACCCAGAAAGCATCTTCGGGTGAGAACTGGTGCCACACCAGATAAGTGATAGCCGCTATGCTGAGTATGGTGCCGGTGAAATAACGCGACAGCTTGTCGGCCGTCATGGCGACGGCGGGTTTGTTATTGGAGGCCAGTTCCTGCAAGCGGATGATTTCTGCCACCAGTTGATCTTGGCCTATGGCGTTCACCCGTACTTTCAGTGGTTGATCCTGATTGATGGTACCGGCATAAACCTGGTCTCCAGGCTGTTTGCTCTGCGGCATCTGCTCGCCGGTAAGCATGGCCTCGTTGACCGCAGAATGGCCGTGCTCAACCGAGCCGTCGGCGGGGATCACTTCCCCCGGTCTTACCAGCACCAAGTCGCCTATTTGCAGACGTTTGGCGGGGATCTCTTCGTTGCTGCCATCTTCCGCAATACGTTGGGCGGTCAAGGGCACCAACTTATGCAGGTTACTCGAACTGACCGAGGCTTTCTGCCGCGCCGCCTGTTCAAAATAGCGCCCAAGCAACAGGAAGAAGGTGAACATGGACACAGACTCGAAATAGACTTCGCCAGTGCCTTGTACTGTCGCAATACAGCTGGCGATATAGGCGCCGCAGATGGCGATGGAGACAGACACATCCATATTGAGCCTGCCGGCAAGCAGGGCCCGCAGCGCACTGAAATAAAAAGGCTGCGCCGAATAGAACACCACAGGTGCGGCAAACATCATGCTTACCCAGCGGAAATAGTCGCGATATTCCACTTCAAGCCCGGTAAAGTAACCGGCGTACAGCGCCAGGGCAAACATCATCACCTGCATGGTGGCAAAGCCCGCCAAGCCAAGCCTCAGCAGAAACTTACGGCTGTTCTTTTTACTCTGAACTTCCTGATCATCCAACTGATAAGGCGCCGCCTGATAACCGATACGGCCGATTTGATTAAGTATTTCAGACAGCTTAATGTCGGCCGGACGCCAACTGATGAGGGCTCTTTGGGTGGTGGAGTTAACCTGCACCGAATCTATGCCGGGCAACTGTTTAACTTTATGCTCGATGAGCCAGGCGCAGGCGGCACAGGTAATGCCGTCAATCGATAGCGAGACTGAGGTTTGATTGCCTTGATCATGCACAAAATCCTGCTGCACTTCGGGAAGATCGTAGGCACTGAAGGTCTTGAGCTCGTCCGGCACCAGAGCGTTTTGCCTGCTGCCGGGTTCGGAGCGAAATTTATAGTAATTGGTCAGTCCGGCATCCATGATGGCCTGAGCCACTGCCTGACAGCCAAGACAACACATGGGCTGAGCCTGACCATCAATCACTGTACTGAACTGCATACCCGTGGTCACGGGCTCCCCACAATGAAAACAGACTGTATGTGTCATGACAGCACTCAATTGAGCCAGTAGGTTTTATCCGCTTCTATTTGCAGTCTTTGCTGCAAACGCCATTTACGGTCAAATCCTTCGATTCGCACAACCCAGGCGCCATCAAGCGACTCATTGGGGATATAGCGATAGACCTTGGAGGCATCAGCCGTCAGCATTTGGGTAAAATCCTTTTCTGCCAGAGTTGGGTGGTAAAACTCCAGATTCATTGCCGCGAGATATTCCGGGCCGCCGTGTTGGGTTATCAAAAGTTCACCATTATGCCATTCAAGGGAAAACTGCATCCCCAGTTGACGGGCATATTGAATTTTGTGGATGTCCTGGTTAATTGCCTTACCGTTTTTATAGTAGTCGTCGGCAACCAGGGAATCGGAGTTGGTGAGGGCAATACGCAGAGTGGCAAAACTGGCTATAACGGCGCACATGGGCAAAACGATAAGAAACCAAGGCCAGAACTGCTTATACCAGGCTTGTGGAGCGCTCATACTGTTTACCTACTATTCTATTTGGGCGGCTATTCTATCGCGAAAGCGGTTTTTTAAAAACAAAGGCCCCGAAATTATCGAGGCCTTTGAAAAGTCAAGCGAACTTACTTCTCTGCCTGATGTGACAAGCTGTATACGTAAGCGGCGATAACGTGAACTTTCTCTTCACCGAGAACGTCTTTCCAAGGTGGCATAACGCCACTGCGGCCGTTCTTGATGGATTCCATTATCACGCCACGGCTGCCGCCGTAGAGCCAGACATTGTCGGTCAGGTTAGGGGCACCCATCAGCTTGTTGCCTTTGGCGTCCATACCGTGACAGGCAAAACAGCCCTTCATGAATGAACCCTGGCCTTTGGCAGCCAAAGCCGCGTCGTGTTCACGACCGGACAGGCTAATCACATATTCGGCCAAACCTTCAATCTCGCTGTCATCGATAGGCAGACCACCTTTAGGTGGCATCATACCGTGACGACCGTTCATTATGGTGGTCTTGATGGTTTCCAACTCGCCGCCGTACAACCAGTCACCGTCGGTCAGGTTAGGGAAACCTTTGCCACCACGACCGGCAGAGCCGTGACACTGGGCACAGTTCTGCAGGAACAGACGGCCACCTACTTTGAGAGCTTCTTCGTTCTTAACCAGCTCGGCCAATGGCGTTGCTTTATAGGCTTCGAAGATAGGGCCGTACTTCTCATCGGCAAGCTTCACTTCCTGATCGTACTGCACCCAACGGCCTTCTTCTGTTGCGTCGGCAATCGCCTTGGCAGAGTCGGCCTTGATGCCTTGCTCTGTACCTATGCTCTGGTTGGAACTACTCCAGCCGAGCAGGCCTTTGTAATTACCCAGGCCTGGGTAGAGTACCAGGTAGAGCAGACCAAAGATGATGGTGATATAAAAGAGATAGCTCCACCATTTAGGCAGTGGGTTGTTGATCTCCTGGATACCATCATAGCTGTGGTCCATCAGGTCGCCTTCTTTAATCTCCGGCGTGGTGTTTTTGGAGCAGAGCCGTAGCAGAATAAAACATCCTGCGATCACCAGTAAGCTGAGTACGGTGATCCAGATACTCCAGAAGTTACTCATTAACATTATTTGTGTTCTCCTGAGTCCTTCGCATTCTGGTGTTGTTCTTCATCGGAAAACACCAGGTTAGCCGCTTCGTCGAATTGCTTTTGACGACGCGAGCTATATGCCCAAGCAAATATCCCGACAAAAACCAGGATCAAAACCAGCGTTATAATCCCTTGTATAGTGCCGTAGTCCATATTTGCCTCCTTATTTCAGTGCGTGTCCCAGCGACTGCAGATAGGCGATCAGCGCCTGCAACTCTGTCTTGCCTTCAACGGCTTTTTGGGCGCCTTCGATATCTTTATCTTCGTATGGCACACCAAAACCACGCATCACTTCCATTTTCTTGGCTGTGTATTCACCTGTTAGGGTGTTTTCAGCAAGCCAAGGGAAGGCAGGCATGTTGGACTGAGGAACAACGGCACGGGGATCGATCAGGTGAACTTCATGCCATTTGTCACTGTAACGACCACCCACACGGGCCAGGTCGGGACCGGTGCGCTTGGAGCCCCACAGGAATGGGTGATCCCAAACAGATTCACCGGCAACCGAATAGTGGCCGTAACGCTCGGTTTCGGCACGCAGCGGACGGATCATCTGACTGTGACAGTTGTTACATCCTTCACGGATATAGATATCACGGCCTTCCAGCTGCAGGGCTGTGTAAGGCTTGAGACCGGCAACCGGCTCAGTGGTATCTTTTTGGAAGATAAGCGGCGTGATCTGCACCAGGCCACCAATACTGATGGCAATCACAGTGAAGATACCCAGCAGGCCGACGTTCTTCTCAACTATTTCATGATTGAATTTCATCGTTACTGCTCCTTATGCGGCTTTGGCTTCTGCGATGGCAGGCAGAGAGTCTTTAGGGGCATAAACAGTGCGCAGCACGTTGTAAGCCATGATCAGCATACCCGTTACGAAGAAACAACCACCCAGGAAGCGGACGAAGTAGAACGGATAAGAGGCTTCCAGACTTTCAACAAAGCTGTAAGTCAGGGTGCCGTCTGCGTTCACAGCGCGCCACATCAGACCTTGCATTACACCGGAGATCCACATGGCAACGATATAAAGTACGGTACCGATAGTCGCCAGCCAGAAGTGCAGGTTCACCAGCTTGGTGGAGTACATGCGGCCATGACCAAACAGCACAGGGATCAGGTGGTACAGAGAACCGATAGACACCATCGCAACCCAGCCAAGTGCACCAGAGTGAACGTGACCAATGGTCCAGTCGGTGTAGTGAGACAGTGCGTTTACTGTCTTGATGGCCATCATAGGGCCTTCGAAGGTAGACATACCGTAGAAGGACAGAGATACCACCAGGAAGCGCAGAACCGGATCGGTACGCAGTTTATGCCAAGCACCGGACAGGGTCATGATACCGTTGATCATGCCGCCCCAAGAAGGTGCGAACAGGATCAGTGACATCACCATACCCAGAGACTGAGTCCAATCGGGCAGGGCGGTGTAATGCAGATGGTGAGGACCGGCCCAGATGTACAGGGCGATAAGTGCCCAGAAGTGGACAATCGACAGACGATATGAGTAAACGGGACGCCCGGCTTGTTTGGGAACGAAGTAATACATCATTCCGAGGAAACCGGCAGTCAGCAGGAAGCCTACCGCGTTATGGCCGTACCACCATTGCACCATAGCATCGACGGCGCCACTGTACAGCGAGTATGATTTCCACAGACTGACAGGAACAGCCATGGAGTTCACTATGTGCAGTACGGCTACTGTGATAATGAAGGCGCCAAAGAACCAGTTGGCCACATAGATGTGGGAAGTGGTTCGTTTGATAATGGTACCGAAGAACACGGTCGCATAAGCGATCCAGACTACGGCGATGGCGATATCAATCGGCCATTCCAGTTCGGCATATTCTTTACTGCTGGTGATACCCAGCGGCAGAGTGATTACGGCCGAAAGGATGATGGCTTGCCATCCCCAGAACGTGAATGCAGCCAGCTTAGGTGCAAACAGACGGGTCTGACAGGTGCGTTGAACGACATAATAGGATGTGGCGAAAAGGGCTGATGTGCCGAACGCAAAGATCACAGCATTGGTATGTAACGGTCTTAAACGACTGAAAGTTAACCAAGGAGTCTCAAAGTTCAGCTGTGGCCAGATTAACTGAGCCGCGATAAGTACACCTAATGACATACCAATAATGCCCCACAAAACTGTGGTTAAGGCAAATTGGCGGACAACGGTGTAATTGTAATCAGCGCCTGTTGGCTGGGAATGGTTCATCATATTGCTTCCACTGCTTATTACTTTTACTTGTTGTTCAGTAAAGGACTGGCCTTTACCTGTTATAAAATGACTCGAGTGAAGGCGTCCCCTATGAGAGTCACACTCTTGTGTCAATGGCTTGGCCTGCATATTTGGAATAAAACGTCAGGCGATGCAATGATACTTGAGCTACATCAAAAAAGATACCAATCTGCCGGACACAATGTTGATCCAGATCAAACTTGACCATAGAATGTTAACACCTTGCAGCATAAGGTGAAATTTTATGCATAGCGTGACTCTTTCCAAGCTATTTTGCGTCGTTTTCAGCCTGTTCGCGCTTCTTGGGTGTGACCAGGCTCAAGTTTCCAGCGCAACCCAATCTGCCAGCGATCCCAGTTTGTGTGATTTTTCCGTGTCTGCTTGTGTTAAAAAATTGGGCGAGCAGCAGATCTCTCTGATGTTAAACCCAGAATATGCCCCCAGCGAAAAGCCTATTCACTGGCAGCTTGGCTTTGATCGCCCAGTGTCCAATCTCAAACTTCGTGTAGAAGGCAGAGATATGTTTATGGGCGTCATTCCTATGACGCCATCTGCCACCGAAGGGGAATCATTTGAGGGCCAGCTGATTTTTGGCTCCTGCAGCAGTGGTTATATGGTATGGCGGGTGTTTGTCAGTTGGCAGCAAGGTACTGAACAGTACTCCACTTGGTTCGACTTTCTTGCTGATAGTCACAAGCAAAAGTAATAAGAATCACCTTATTGACGCGCCATTGGCAACAACTCAAGATCTCGCGTCATCGCGCCAGCTGTTTTTGATTTTGATGAAAACATCTATGTTATCGATAAACAGCTTTAAAAAGTTCGGATCAAAATGGTTGCCGCTACAGGATTGCATCTCACTCAGTACGTCATCGAGCGGCCA
Source organism: Shewanella sp. ECSMB14102 (assembly GCF_000813075.1). Taxonomy (NCBI): domain Bacteria; kingdom Pseudomonadati; phylum Pseudomonadota; class Gammaproteobacteria; order Alteromonadales; family Shewanellaceae; genus Shewanella; species Shewanella sp. ECSMB14102. The sequence goes on along the minus strand of NZ_JWGX01000004.1, from coordinate 18,783 downwards.
GGCCGGCTTATAGCAGCGGGCATGGGATAGCGCATCGAACACATCGGCAATGGCAACGATTCTGGCAAAAGGGTGGATCTCTTTGCCCGAGAGACCTCTGGGATAGCCACTGCCATCGTATTTCTCATGATGTTGCAAGGCTATGGTGCCGGCAGCCTTTAAAATGGGCCTTTCAGAATTAGCCAGGATCTGATGGCCGATTATCGGGTGTTGGCGCATTACATCCCATTCAATATCGTCCAGTTTCCCCGGTTTGAGCAGCACATTGTCGGGAATGGCTATTTTCCCTATATCATGCATAGGTGCTGCCCGCTTGAGCAGATCGGCTTCAGGCTCCGGCAAACCGGCTATCAGCGCCAGCGCGTGGCAATATTCGGCCATGCGTTTTACATGATTGGCCGCTTCCTTGGAGCGGCTTTCCACCACATCACCAAGACGTAGAATAAGCTCCGACTGAGTATCTTCCACCTCTTGGTTCAGCAACAGGTTTTCAAACGCCATCCCGACATTGATGGCAAAGATGTCGATAAGCTGTTTATCCAGATCGGTCAACTGGCTGACAGAATCCATATAAAGCAGGTTGACCCAGTTATTCTTGGCCGGAAAGTAGCCCACAAAGCAGTTATCCCGATAAAGGCAGCGCTGCTCTTTCAGGGCTTCTTCCATCAGTGAGCGGATCTCTGCAGGCAAGGGCTTTTCGTGGTGGTTGGTAAATTCACCTGTGGCGGCAATGATTTGAATTTTTTTGTTTTCACCAGGCTCAGTCACTGCATCCATAGCGTTACAACCGAGTATGGTTGTAGTGCCTTTTAACTCCAACAAGTTGGCGACCTGAGTCAGTAAGCCATCGGCAAATTTGTGCAGAGTGCGCAGTTCAAACAGGCCAGAAGTCGCTCCGAGTACTCGCTCCAGTCCGCGACGATGATTGAGCTGCATCTGCCGCGCCTGCTCAATTTCGGTAATGTCCCTGAAAGAACGAAGGGCAGAGTAGACACAGGTTGTCAGTTTACGGGAGTCCAGCTCGGCCTTGGCTTTATAGTCATTGATGTCATAGTTGACTATCACGTCCTCTTCCGGCGCTTGCCCGGGTTGGCCGGTGCGGAGAATCAGCCTGATAGCTTTATTTTGCAGCCTTTCACGGATCCAACGTACCAATTCAAGCCCGGCATGATCACTTTCCATCACCACATCAATAAAGGCGACGGCGACATCCTCTTCGCCTTGCAGTAACTCTTTGGCTTGTTCGCCACTATAGGCGTTGATAAAGCTCAAACCGCGGCCATCGAGCTTGAAACGGGAGAGGGCAAGTTTAGTGACTGTGTGCACATCAGGTTCATCATCCACCACAAGTATTTTCCAAGGGGGCAGATTATCTGTGGGGGTTGAAGCTGTCTTAGAGGCAAATAAAGGGCCTTTCTTGGCCGTGTCGATCAGCATCAGTCTGACTCCAATCATTTGAATAGTTTTGATTTACCAATCAAAAGTGTAGTCCAAGCCTAGAGAAGGGCTAGCAATTGTTCACAAAATTGGCTCACGGTGGGATAGGGGGATTTTCAGCAGCGTCAGGATCTACTATATTGAGAATTATTCTCATTAACGAAGGGTGAAAGAATGAAAGCCAACAGCAGAACAATAGCGTATAAAACTGATCAGGAGGTCTGCATGGCGATACCCGTCGCCAAACTGGCTGAGTTGATCCACAAGGGCGAGTTATGTGCCGCGGACTTTCGTTGTCTCGACAGTCAATCCAAAAAGCAGGTTTGGCAATTGTGCCTTTGGTGCTGTAAGCAAAGAGTCCATTGCGATCACCAGTGCAGCCAATGTGAGACAGAGATTAGTGCCGATAAATAACATTATCGGCATTAGTGAAAAAAGGGTAAAATCTATAATAATCATTGCTATAGAATAGGCTTTACCTTGGAAGACAATCAGCCGTTATCTGCCATGCCGTTGTTTGACCGCGCAGACTTACTTTTGCAGGGCAATCCTGTGGTCAACAGCTATATAACCCATTTAAGCCTGGGTAAAGTGGCCGATGCGGGTCTCTTGCTTGAGCATGCAACAGACTGGCTTTACGAACAAAGAGACAGTGAAAACAACTACAAGGCTTACCGGAGTGAACTGACAACCTTTTTTCATTGGTGTTTCGATGTTGCAGGTATATCAGCAGCCAAGGTAGGCAGACGGGAAATAGGACGTTACGTGGCTTATTGTCAGGCGCCACCGACAGAATTAGTGGGTTATTTCAACGTCCCACAATTCAAGACGGATAAGCTCAGTCAGAGCCGGGAACCCAATCCCAGCTGGCGACCGTTTATTGGGCGCAAGGCGCTTGGAAAACCTTTGCCATACAGTCTGAGCGATAATGCCTTGAAGACGAAAATTGCCATACTTTCATCATTTTATACTTATCTTATGAGCGAAGAGTATTGCGAGCGCAACCCGGCGCAACTCTGGCTCAATCACAGCCGCTTTGCTAATAAGAGTAAGTTCAGGTTAGATCCTGCCGAAGAGCAACTTAAGGTGTTCAGTGAGTTGCAATGGTCTTATCTTGTGGCTTGCGTACAGCGACTGGCGGAAACGCTGCCGGCACAACACCAACGCAGTCTGTTCTTGATTAACCTGATGTACGGCTGTTATCTGCGGATCTCGGAAATTGCCGCCCGCGCCGGTTATGCACCAACCATGAGTCAATTCAAGCGTCATAATCACAGTGGCATCTGGTATTTTCATATTCCCAGGAGCAAAGGCGGCAAGGCCAGAAACGTAGCCGTATCCAAGGCGTTGCTGCAATCACTGCAATGTTACCGGCGCCACCTGGGACTGAGCGATTATCCCGAAGCCAATGAAACCACGCCGCTGTTTATACGGCATCGCGCCGCCGGCCGAGGGCGGGAAAGCGGCGTGCTCAATGCCAACCTCGGTATACGTCAACTGCGGGATGAAATTCAGTTTCTGATAAACTGCGCCGCCGATGATGCCGAGAAGGATGGCTTTATCCGTGAAGCCAATGAAATGCGGCAACTCACAGCGCACAGCATTCGTCATACTGGGATCACCCATGACATCAATCTCAACGGGCGACCTTTATCACACGTGCAAGCTGACGCCGGTCATGAAAGCATAGACACAACATCGCAGTACCTGCACACCAGTCAGGAAGAAAGGCACCAGAGCGCATCCGCCAAACCATTGGATCGACTGCAAGGAATTGAGAGTTAATCCAAGGATATTGCACAGAGGTTAAGGTGGCTTAGGAGCAAAAGTTGCCTTAAACCTGGAATTACCGGTAATAACACTCCAGATTTCAAACAGCTGCACATAAAAATGCGCACAATGTATATTATGTTAAATAGAGTCTGAATGAATCTATCTACATATATTCTTTTATTCTTTCTGCTTTCTCTACAAATCCATGCCCCCGCACCCTGCATTATGGATGCCTGTATCATGTAAAACATACAATAACCAAGAATGTCCTGAGTTGAGTTAAGCCCAACCGCCGTTGCGTTAACTCGGATTTTTACGTCAGCCTTTAGTCTACTTCCTCATATTGCTTATCTTGCAACTACGCCAGATAGTTACTGACGTCATTAAGACTAAGTACTTGCCACCGATTTGCCCCATCAATTTAATTAATTTGTCCCACTTAGCTTATGAGTTGCTTTCCCCATAACCCTTGCTTCATCGCGATTGTCTCTACACCTTATAGCTGGCTGGTCTGAAATAACCAGGATCTCGGATGCTTTACTCTATTCAACATAGTTATCAAGAGGCATAGTTATCAAGAGGCATAGTTATCAAGAGGCTAAGTTTCCATTTGCCGGTCAAATGGCTCCGGTAATTCCAGTGACCTCAACAATGCATTGAGCTATGAACGACATCCCTGAATACCAGTTCTTTCCACATTAGACCCTCCATTGGAGATGTTCCCAAGAAAGGCTTACAGCGCCTTTAAACAACAGCTGTCAATCAAAAATGCAGTGCCAGTCCACATAGCGGCTTAACTTCCTGGCCACGACCATATGTGGGGTCACATCCCCAGTATCATTTCAAAGGTTTGATGTGAGTTGTTCATAGGTTTAAGCATTAATATCAGTAGCCTGTGTTTAAGCCAGCCCTAATTGTAAATGCGAACAAATATCATTTAACGGGTCTGATACTTGTGCTATGTTGCGATTCTTTATCAAACTAATTCTTCGGACATCGCAACTCATGTGGTACCTCCTGTTGATCCTGGCGATGACCCTGGGTTCACTGCTTATCTATTTAGGCAGTAAACACCAGGCCTTGCTTGCCAAACCTTTGCCCTGGCAGGCCAATCTACTGGGCACTTTATTATTGCTGCTGACTCTGCTCGGCTGGGGTTTACTGCTGACGGCTTCGGCCGCACTGTTCTTTTGGCTAATGTTGCTTTCCATGCTGCTGGGCTCCCTGCCCTTTATTTCCCTGCTCAAGGGAGACAACGAATGACAACCATTAAAAAAGATAAAATCCGCCCTGATTGGCTGGGGAAAACCCTTGCCGGCGCCTTGCTGGGCTTTGCCCTGGCAGTAGCACTCAGTGGTATCTTTGCCTGGGTGGGGCCTGGTGGAATAGATGCCAAAGATAAGGTGCAATTCAATATGTGGCTGATAGCGCCACTCTGGCTTTCATTCTTCAGCTTCAGCTATTTGTTCTACAGTGCCCGCCGCGCCATTTTCTGGCTAATGGCGGCCAACGTGCTTGCATGGCTGCTACTATGGTGGGTTAAGTAAATGCAGATCCGCAGCGATATTCTCAGAATTTATCAAACACTTCATACCTGGGTGGGCATACTCGCCGGGATTTTACTGTTTATCGGTTTTTATGCCGGCGCCCTGACCATGTTCAAGGAAGAAATTGCCGCCTGGTCATCACCGCCGCAAACCATTTTGCCACAGGTGAAACTGGAACAGATGGACCAACTACTCAGTGAAGCCAGAGCGCAACACCCTGAGTTAAGTAAGGGCTTCAGCCTTCATCTTGCCAGCGACAAGCATTCGCCTTTGAGTTGGTACGCCTCCGGCAGTGAGCGGCAATGGGGTCTGGGCGATGAGCTTTGGCATGCCAGTTTAAGCAATCAAGGTGAGCTCATCTCCCATAAGGAACCCAAGAGTCAACTGGCACGCTTGATAGATGAGCTGCACCGCACCGGCGGTATTCCTGGTGATATGGGACACGAGCAGCTCGGTGCTTATTTTATGGGGGTTGCCGGCATTCTCTATTTTCTGGCGTTGGTTTCCGGGGTGATCTTCCTGCTGCCAACTCTGGTGAAAACGCTGTTTGCCTTAAGGCGCAAGAAAGGCCCCAATCGTTTTTGGCTCGACATCCACAACCTGCTTGGCATCACAGCACTGCCATTTCATATCATTATCAGTTTGACCGTAGTGGTGTTTGTGTTTCACGATCAATTGTACGGCGCCTTGGGGCAGTTTGTTTATGGCGATAAGCCGATGTTCAACCGCGAAGCGCCCAAGGGCGAAGTGCGCTCACTGAGCACCCTGCCCCCGGTAACTGAACTGGTTGCTCGGGCCGAAAGCTTTGCGCCCGGTTATCAGGCGCTCAGTTTGACCTATATGGGTATGGATACTCCGGCTCCCATGGTCCGGATGGCCATGTATAACGAAGAAGCCTTGATGCGCGGCCCCATAGGAGACTTCCTTTATATCAATCCCTACACCTTTGAGGTGGGCAACAGCACCTTTACTCCGGGTGAAGAAGGCGTTTGGGGCCGGATGGTTTCGGTATTCTTTGGGCTTCACTTTGGCTCCTACGGCGGCTATCCCGGTCGCTGGCTCTATTTTTTCCTCGGAATGAGTGGTGCCATGCTGTTTTACAGCGGTAATCTGCTATGGCTGGAAAAGCGCCGCAGTAAACAGCGCAAGGGAGAGCCTATTCCACAGCAACCAAGAAGAGTCAGGTTTCTCGGGGCCGCTACTGTGGGAATTTGCTTGGGTTCAATGTTAGGCGTGGCGCTGGCCATGTTGCTGGGCAAATGGGGATATGCTCATGTAGAGAATATCAATCATCTCTATCTATGGAGTTACTACGCCAGTTTCCTTTTCGCCCTGACTTATGCTTTCTGGCGTGGTGCTGCCAGAGCCGCAGTAACGCTGCAAGCCCTATCGGCGCTGGTCTGTGTGGCAATGCCGCTGACATCCATGCTGGCGTTGCTGGCACCCGGCCTTGGAATTTGGGCACCGCAGACCCCGGGCACCTGGGCGGTGGATCTTACTGCATTCGGTTTTGCCGCCATCTTTGCCTTTGGCGCACTCAAAACCTTTAAACGAGGGACCCAGGGGCCGGCTGACAGTATCTGGGCCATACCGCAAAAATAGCCTGTTGCTGGGCTGCAAACCAGCATTCAGTCTTAGTCCATTCGTTTGAATCAAACCATAACAAAAGCCCGCGATGCGGGCTTTTGTGTTTTGCAAAATACTTAAGCTTGCCTCAGAAACCCCTACCCTGAAAATAGGGCCACAGGATAGCCAAGGCGATTGACCACATGGTCAACCAGATAAATCTGTCCAGATAACGCCAGGCCGCGGGACGGCTGAACACGGGAGCCAACAGGCGCGCACCAAAGCTCAAACTAAAGAACCAGATAAAGGAAGCCAGTACCGCACCGGCACCAAACCAGCCCCTGACCTCGGTATCAAACTTTGTGCTTATGCTGCCCAGTAAAACCACGGTATCCAGATACAGATGCGGGTTCAAAAAGCTTATCGCCAAGGTGGTGATCATCGCCTTGCGAAACGAATCCGCGGCTTCGGTATCCCCGGTCTGCAACCCCTGACTCTTGAACGAGGAACGTAGCGCATTAAAGCCGTACCACAGCAGAAAGGCTGCGCCGCCAAAGCTCGCGAGATGTTTAATGGCCGGTGCGGCCAAGATCAACTGACCAAGCCCGGCAACCCCAGCAGTAATCATCAGGGCGTCTATCAAAGAACAGGTCAAGGCGATAGGAAACGGATAGGCACGTTTGATGCCTTGCTTCAATACAAAGGCGTTCTGAGCTCCCACGGCAATGATCAGACTGGCACCTATCCCCATGCCCTGAATGAAAGCGGTTTGCATAATCTCTCCAACAGCAGGTCGTCGCAATAATCGGCGACCAATAAAGGTTTTCAATGGCGGCAGTTTACTCCCGGCAAGAAAATTAATATAACTAATGTTTTTTATTGGTCATTAGCAAAACTTATAATCGAGCAAGGATTAACCCAAGGAGTCGTTATGCTGGACTACAGTCATCTCAAGGCTTTGTCAGTAGTGGTCGCCGAAGGCGGTTTTGAGCGGGCCGCCAAACGGCTGCATGTGACCCAATCGGCGGTATCACAGCGGATAAAGCAGCTGGAAGAAAGAGTGGGACAAGCGCTGCTCATCAGAAGTAACCCTGTAGTGCCGACACCAACAGGCAAACGGCTCTTGCGCCACTATGCTCAGGTCGAATTGCTGGAGACTGAACTCAGGGCCGAAATGGACGCCGACGATCCGGCCATGCCCACTGTAGTGAGAATTGCGGTGAACGCCGACAGTCTGGCAACCTGGTTCCTGCCGGCTATCAGTGCTATGTTCGCCCGCCGCGGTTGGCTGTTGGAGCTGATTGTGGATGACGAGTCTTACACTCATCACCTACTGAAAAACGGTGAAGCGGTTGGCTGCGTGACCACCTTAGGGCAAGCGATGAATGGCTGCTCCAGCGAGTTTCTCGGGGTGATGGAGTATGCCTGTGTGGCTACGCCTGAGTTTGCCGAACGTTATTTCGACGGTCTGCCGAATACCGACTCACTTGCCTCGGCACCGGCAGTGGTGTTCTCCACCCGCGACAAGCTGCATGAAAAGTACTTGAAGCGCTACTTCGAGATGCTGCCGGGACAATGGTGGCAACACACAGTACCTTCATCGGAAGGCTTTCTGGAAGCGATTTTACAAGGGTTGGGTTATGGACTGGTAGGCCATCTGCAAGCACAGCCGCTGCTGGCATCCGGGCGCCTGATAGAGCTGACACCCATGATGCGGATGCGGGTGCCACTCTATTGGCAGCACTGGAACCTCAAGGCCAAGCAGACCACGCTGGTATTCAGGGCATTGGCGGCGAGTGCCAGAAACTACCTGCTGCCGGAATAAACTGGCTTATCAATAGCAATAGACATTGGAATAACCACTGCCGCAACTTAAAACACAGGCGACCTTAGGCCGCCTGTGTCGGTTAACTTGAAATTGACTGCCTTATTCGGCTTGCGCCTCTAAAGCGGCTTTGGCAGCATCGGCTTCGGCATTGGGCCAGGCGTTCAGTACAGCCTTGACCAGCGAGGCCAACGGGATGGCGAAGAACACGCCCCAAACGCCCCAAAGGCCGCCGAAGACCAACACTGCTGCGATAATGATCACCGGATGCAAGTCCACCGCATCGGAGAACAACAAAGGCACCAGCAGGTTGCCATCCAGCGCCTGAATGATGCCGTAACCCAGCATCAAATAACCGAACTCGGGGCTGACACCCCACTGGAAGAAGGCAACCAGGGCAATCGGTAAGGTCACCAAGGTGGCACCGACATAAGGAATGAGCACTGAAAGTCCAGTCAACACCCCGAGCAGCGCCGCATAACGCAGATCCATCAGGGCGAAGAACACGTAACTCACGACCCCGACAATCACAATTTCAATCACCTTGCCGCGAATGTAGTTAAAGATCTGTTGATTCATCTCGAACCAAACCTTACGGGCCAGCTCACGATTGCTGGGGAAGAAGCGCTTGCTGCCGCGGATCAGCTCATCTTTATCCTTGAGGAAGAAGAATACCAGCAGCGGCACCAGGATGGCGTAAACCATCAATACCAGCAAAGAGGCCGAATAGCCGAGGAGCTGAGTGGCAATATCCAAAAGATGCTGGGTATCGAGCAATTTTTTGAGTTCGGACACCATGGTATCGAGCTGATCTGTTGAGATAAACTGCGGATACTGTTGCGCCTGCTCCTGTAGCAGGATTATTCCCTTATCGAGCATGTTGGGCAGATCGCTAAGCAGTGCTGCCCCCTGGCGCCAGATGCTGGGGATCAGGCCAAATGACAACAGGATCATTAAGCCGATAAAGAGGACCAATACCAAAGAGGCGGCCGCAGTGCGGCTTACCCCTATCCTCGCCATTTGTGCCACCGGCCACTCCAGCAAAAAGGCCAATACCAGAGCGACCAGCAGCGGCATCAACAAACCACCGGCAAAGTAGATGGTCAACGCAATGCCAAGCAGAATAAACAATAGTGTCAGAGCCTGAGGATCACTGAAGCGGGCTTGGTACCAACGACTCAAATAGCTAAACATCCGGGATTCCTGTGCTGATGATGGCTGCGCCATCTTGATTATCGCTTCATCAAGAAGCTGTCTAGTTAGATTCTGCGCTTCTACCCTGTTGGGCAACTGAGACATGTAAACGCAAAACGGCCGACTCATCGGACGCTATCCGACAATCATAACCCTGTTTTTTGGCGAAACGGGGAACATCCTGCCGCGATCCTGGGTCTGAAAGCAAGAGACACAGAGTTTCACCGGGCAGCAAACGTTTCATCGCCATCTTGGCCTTGACCAGGGCTTCGGGACAACGACTCTGAGTTAAATCAATTAAAACCATGATGAGCTTGCTAAACATAAACCTCGGCTATTATCCTAAGTTGCAACTGAAACCACAAGCCAGGCAGTTATGCATTAGTGGCATACAGGAAATCTAATCAGCTTGAGTACTTTGACTTTTTCCAAGTTTCGACAATCCATTCTGGCCGGTGCCACTACTCTTTTACTCGCCACCGCCAGCCATAGTTTCGCCAATAACGACCTGCCGGATCTCGGTACCGCCGCCGTCAATACCTTCAGTCTCGAAAAAGAGATGGTCTATGGTGACGCCTATATGCGGGTCATTCGTTCCCAGGCGCCTGTGTTATCCGATCCTGTGTTGAGCCAATACGCCACTGAGCTGGGTAATAAATTGGTGGCGCATGCCACCGGGGTTAAGACCCCCTTCTATTTCTTCCTGCTGCGAAACGATGAAATCAACGCCTTTGCCTTCTTTGGCGGCCATGTGGCAATCCACACCGGATTGTTTCTCAACGCCGACAACGAAAGTGAATTGGCCTCGGTACTGGCGCACGAAATTACCCACGTAACCCAGAGGCACTTGGCGCGCTCACTCGAAGCCCAGGAGAAAGCCAGTCCGGCCACCATTGCCGGACTACTCGGCGCTATCTTGCTGACCATAGCGGCGCCTCAGGCCGGGATGGCGGCGCTGGCCACCACCCAGGCATTATCGACCCAGTCCAAAATAAACTATACCCGGCTGCATGAAAAAGAAGCCGACAGGATAGGCATGCAAATTCTGGTGGAATCCGGTTTCGATCCCAATGCCTCGGCCAACTTCTTCGGTAAACTTGCAGCCCGTTATCGCTTTACCTCCAAGCCGCCGCAAATGCTGCTGACTCACCCACTGCCCGAATCGCGGATAACCGATGCCCGTAACCGCGCGGCTCAGTACCCCCACAGATATGTGGCAGACAACCTTAACTTCCATTTGGCCAAGGCCAGGATCCAGGTGCGCTTTTCCAGCTATAGCGACGATGCGGCACTGTCACTGTTTGAAACCCAGTTAGCCAAGCACAACTACGCCTTTAAAGATGCGGCCCTCTATGGCAAAGCATTGGCACTGTTTCGCCTCAAGGACTTCAAACAGTCTGAACAACTGATAGATCAATTATTGGAAAAAGATCAGGACAACCTCTTCTATCTCGACACCAAAACCGATCTGCTGGTGGAGCGTAACGATTATCAGGGCGCGATAAAGATGTTGGAAGCCCAAAGACGCCTCAAACCCACCTCTCAAGTGATCAACGCCAACCTGGCCAGCGTTTATCTCGAAAGTAAACAGCCGCAGCTGGCTATCCCTATTCTCGAGGATATGGCGTTTCTGGATAAGCAAAATCCCTTACCCTATCAATTGCTGACCGAAGCTTACAAACAAACCGGTAACAAGACGCTGGAACACTTTTCCAATGCCGAATCCATGGCGCTGCGGGCCAATTATAAGGGGGCTATCGATCAGCTCAACTTTGCCTACAAGGCCGCCGATGGCCAGCCTCTGCAGATTGCCAGAATCGAGGCCAAGATACGCCAATTCCGAATCGCCGACAGGGCGCTGGACGAATTGAAGAAATAGTTTGCTTAAACTTTGATTATGCAGGTTTTCATTGGCCCGTTCACCGGGCCACTTTCCCCTGACGTCTGCGCAGATTTTTGCTATCATCGTCGCACTTTTCAGCCAAGGTAAAGAGAAAACCCATGACCCAGGTCACTATTTTCCATAATCCACGCTGCTCCAAGAGCCGCGAAACACTGGCACTGCTGGAGTCCAAAGACGTCGAGATCCAGATTGTCGAGTATCTGAAACAAGTTCCGGATGCTGCCACAATCAGTGAACTGTTGGCCAAACTGGGTATCAGCGCCCGTGAACTGATGCGCACCAAAGAAGAAGAATACAAAGCCCAGGGGTTGAATAATCCTGAGCTGACAGAAGCCCAGTTGATTGCCGCCATGGTAGCCACTCCCAAGTTGATCGAGCGACCAATCGTGCTTGCCAAAGGTAAGGCCGCCATTGGCCGTCCACCGGAAAACGTGTTGGCGATCCTGTAAATGAGCAGTCACGCGCTATTGCAAATCTCACGGAGCGGCTATCTGTTACTGATAGCCTTGTTGGCCTATGCCTTGATCGATAAGGGGCTCAACAGCGAATACTCACTGCTGTTTACCAGTCTTTGGCTGGTGCCCTTGCTGCTGCCGCTACCGGGGATCCTCAAAGGCAATCCCTATACCTTTGCCTGGGCCAGCTTCATTCTTTGCCTCTATTTTCTGCACGGCTTGACCTTGCTCTATATAGCCCAGGGCAATGAATGGTGGTTTGCGTTGATTGAGAGCCTGTTGATCGCATGCTTGCTTATCAGCATGCCCTTCTACGCCCGAAAACGCGGCCGCGAGTTGGGGCTTGGGCTCAAGAAACGCACCAAAAACTGAAAGATCCCCCCCTGAAACCGAGACTTCCAAGGGGGGATTGATAGTTCGAAATGATTCAACGGAAATCTCATCATTCCCTAGCCCAAGAACTGACTATGTTGTCGATAACCAAGCAGGAAAGCTTTCCAAGATAATTGAAGGTTCAAATCATAAGATACAGCGTACAGTTCTTACAAAAACCAGTTCTCACAAAAACCAATGCAGCTTAAAACAGCAGCAATGCAAGCGACACCACAGCTTCACTTTGACAGGCACTCACAAGGTGATAAGCCTTAAAAGTGCCTGCTTCGGGCTATTTAGGTTATTGCAAACCGGCCTCGAAAGTGAGGAAAATTTCACTGACTGTCTTATCCGCAAGGCGAGTATCGGCGTTAAGTTGCTCGAATGATGCATGCAACATATAGCGGCCGGCGCTGGGCAGTTCAAAACTCACCTTGCCTTCTTTGTCTGACTTCAGCGTCAATTGCTGTTTCTGGTTACGATAAAGTGTGCCTTCCTTCACAATCGCGACTTCCACACCGGCAATCACTTTACCCTGGAAATAGAATTGCAGCTCAGTGGGTTCCTGCTCGACTATGTCAGCCGGATGGGTCAAGGGTTTGAGTTCCAGGTATTCCCCTTTCACTTCAAAAGCCTTGTCGCTTGGTTTGTTGAGGGTGACATAGGACTCGACCCGTGAGAAATACAGCGCCCCTTCGAGATCGTACGCCCCTTTGGGCATCATCGCCTTGGTGGTTTGCTTGTCAGTACGGCTGCGGACGCTGTCTTGCTGGCCCTTGAGCTTATAGCGCGACATATATCTTGGCTGGGTCTCTTTCTCGAATCTGTAGGTGCCGTCTTCGGTCAGGCGATAGTCAAACACAGACTTACGGCTGCCGCGATAGCTTGAGGATGGCCGCTCCTTGGTGCCGGACGGCGTGACGATTTGCACATCTTCAGAGCCAAAAGGTTTATCAAACAGGAAGACTTCATTACTGGCGCTGACATCTGAAGTGATCCACACACCTTTGCCGGGATCGGCCGAGACATTGAACTGGCTGGGCAGTATAAATCTGTCATGGGCGTTCGCCGTTTGTGCCAACAGACAGGCCCCCAGGGCCAACAAGAGTTTGCTTGTTTTCATCATCTTTTACTCCACTAGGTATTGAAGGCTAATCGTGCCGGTTTCTATGGTGGGCGCTATTTCAGCTTTGAAAGGCTTGCCGTCGAGCTGAAACTTGTGCCGTACCAAATCCCGGCCACCGTGCTCACGTACCACTTCCACCAGCAAGGTATATTTACCGTTGGCAACCTTAGCCCCTTGGTCATCTTTGAGGTCCCAGCTGATGGGATACTTGCCCGCCGGCCGTGTTGCCGATGCAATGGCATCGACAAAGTTCATGTCATCCCGCCCGGCCTTGCGCCACCAGCGACGAATGTCTTTCAGCCACTTGTATCCCTCGCCTTCCTGCATGACCCAAAGGCTCAAGGTTCGCACGCTCTGCCCTTTGGCATCTTCCACCCACACGGCTGTGTAAGGCCTGTGGTATTGGCCTGTGGTGATTTCCGGCAGTATCAGATTAATCTCCAACGAATCGGCATTGGCCTGCCCCAGAGTTAAGCTGCTACTCAGTAATACCGCCAGAGACAGAGACAATCTGGTTTTCAAAGGTTTGCCACTCATACATTCTCCATTCACAACACACCAAAGGTAGGGGCCCGAGTTCGTGCTTTGCCGTTTGTCACTTTGAACTCAGGGAACAAACAACAGATAAATAAGGGCACAGGCACTGCTGACACCGGCCATGGCCAGTAAGGATTTTTTCAATCTACGGCTCTGAGGCAACAGCAGGAAAGCACCGGTCAGGGAAAACAGGATGATGAGAATTGAGCTGAGATCCAGCAGCCAGACCCACAGGGTGCCACTGTTACGCCCCTTATGCAGATCATTGAGTACTGCGATAACACCATAATCTATCTGCTCGACATAGGCTTTCCCATCCAGCAGATCCAGGGTAATGCTCTGATAGCGCCCCGGCCCCTTGTGCACCAGCGCCACTTCATCTTCACTGAACTCGGCACTGTGACCATCCACTCCCCAGTGGCTACTGAGCCAATGCGCTGTGGCGTCGCGCCAATCCGGATCTTCACTATTCACCGGCAACAAAAATCCCGGCAGGGCTTCTTCCGATGCCAGGCTTTCTCCGCCCTGGCGGATAAACCAATCCGGATGATTGAGAGTGATACCGGTAACGGCAAAGAACAGCATCAACAGCAGCAGTGCCATAGAGACATAGATATGAACGACGCGGGCGAAATGGAGCGATGACTTGCTGACTCTGAACTTCAATTAAGGTTTCCACATAGCGCAGGCCGCCACTGGGCTGCCTGTTAATTGACTGTTATTGGTCAATACTAAATAACAATCATTCTTGCCTTAATGCTATTTACCTTATTTACACTCGCCGGCAGTTGCCCAGTCGACATAGCAAACCCGGGCCTCTCCCAAGTCACTGAGGAAGTTGAGCCAGTATATTTGATGATCGGCCAGCTTATCGCCCGGGCCTTTGACTTCAAGCCAACTGATGCGCCCTTCGGCGTCAAATAACACAAGATCCGGATGGCCACTGCGGTAATGCTTAAGATCGCCAAGCATACGTTCAAATACCTGAGCGAGCCTGGCACCGGAAAGTGCCGCCAGCGTCAGCTCCAGCGCCTGTTGCGGCAGATTTTCCCAGTAAACCCAATCGTTTGCCAGCCCTTGCTTTTGCTGAAAATGGCGCCAAATAACAGCGCCGGGCTCCCGAGCGATTTCATCAAGACGCGCCGTGATGGCCTCTTGGCGGCGGCTAACAAACTCCTCGGTGAACATATCCCGTGGGCTGCGTTGAAATGGGTTATCGAATACCGCCTTAATGGGGGCAAAAATAATGTCCCAAAAGGCCAGCCCGAAAAGGCCACAAAACAAGGTATTCTCCAGAAAAAACACCCGGTAGCCGAGCGCTTCAAAGTGCGCAGCGACACGCATTTCAACTCGTTCACCATTGGGAGTAAGTTGCAGTATTATCGTTTGCAGCGCACCCAGTCTACCCGGCACACTTTCACTCAGCGCTTGCAGCCTTAACATCAAAGATTCAAGCGCCAAGAAATCAAGCGCTTCACCATGGCCTGATGGTGAGGCAAACTTGCTGTCGTTGCCATTTGGCAACTTTTTAAGCAGGCGTTTGCCAATACGTTCTATGATTTGCCACTGACTCTCATTACCGGCAAGGTCGCAAAGGTGCAGCAGCGCATGAGTCAGAGCCTGCCACTGAGCCTGTTTTTCCAGACAGCGACACAGGCGTTCCCTTGCCTGCCAATGTTCACACTGCGAATAGACACTGATGGCAAGAGTGGTTTGGCCTTGCCTTTCGGCTTCGCGGCCTATCAGAGTCAGTAGTTTTTGCCGGCGCCGCTCGAGTAAGGGGTTAGCCTCGGGTACTGCTGAAATGGCGTTAAGCTGCTGAAGCCGCAATGGAATATCCAGCACCTGTTTGGCCTGTATCGCCTCTTCTATCTGCTGACTCATAAGGCCAAATGCCAACGCAGCGTTAAGCTGCTCTGGGCTGTCATAGGCGCGGTGGGCCTTGTCCAGCACTGTGACTTCAAAGCATTGCAAACCCAGATCGCTGAGCACAAACTGGCTCAGATCCTGATAACGGTTGCCAAAATAGAGTAGCAATAGGCCATCGAGAAGCCGCTGGCATTTAAGCTCAAGCCAGTCAATGCCCAGTAGAGAGTTCAGTTCGTCAATCAATAACTGTGAGTCTTGGGGCCCGAGCGCCAGCAGGGTACGTTTCAGCGTCTCCTTTGAGGCACATTTCATGCTTTTACCTAGATGCAGCGCAATATCGACCAGGCCCCCAAGACAGTTTTTGCCCTCCGGGGCTTGACTCTGTTGCAGTTTGAGAAGCGCCCGGCGCAGCTCGGTGAGAGTGACTCCTTTGAGCCAGGTTTCAGTGTTTGGCAGGAATGTGGTGCTGATAAGCTCCGCTTGCTCAAGCCCCTTTATCGCAGGTTCCAAAGCCCCTATTTCCGGGTAGTTAAGCTTATCGGCGCGAAACCACTCGCCCTTACGGGACAAGAGACGCACCAGCAACATCCGCGAAGGCTTGGAGCAGGCAAGGTACGCCGCGCGTAACCTGGCAAGCTCGCTTGGCAAAATATCCAGATAGCGGCGGCTACCCTCCAGCAAGAGTTCAAAATTGCTCAGGTAATAGTCGCTTGCAAGTTCAGGGGCAGCTGGTTTCACTAAGGTTTTTGCCGCTAAGGTTTCTGCCATTAGGAAGCTTCGCCTGATTTCACGGTTTTCAGATCCTCAACCGGCACGGGGCGGGCAAAATAGTATCCCTGCACCAGGAATATACCGCGCTCTTTGAGGTACTCCACCTGCTCCGCCGTCTCCACGCCTTCGACTATCATCTCAAGCTCTGACTCCAAACCAAAGGCGATAATGGCATCCAGCACACCACGCTTGAGATCGTTGGTGCCTATGGTATCGATAAACATCTTATCTATCTTGATGCTGTCAATCCCCAAGGTTTGAATATACTTAAAGCCGCCATATCCGGTGCCAAAGTCATCAATTTTAAAGCTGTAGCCCTTCTCGGTCAGCCTGGCGATTTCCTGCTTGGCGGCATCAATGTCGGCAATGGGCAAGCGTTCGGTGATCTCAAATTTAAGTCTGTCCGACTCTGGCCAATTATGCTGTTGCAGCACGCGACTGACATGAGCCTGCTCCAGATGTTCTGCCACCAGGTTGATGCTAACCCAAGTGCCGCTCTCCAGCTCCGGCAGTTGTTGCAGTACCTGCTGCAGCAAAGATTCGGTAATGGGAATGATCAGGCCACAGGCTTCTGCATGCTCAACAAAGGCAACAGGTGGAATAAACTCTTTGCCCTTCTTCCAGCGCACCAGCACTTCATAACCGACCACTTTATTCTGATTAATATCGACTATGGGTTGATAAAAAGGGATAAACTCCTGCCGGGCAATGCCTCTTTGGATCATGCTCTTGAGCGAACTGTGGTAACTCAGATAAAGCCAATAAGCCCCGGCGAGCAGCGCGCCGAGTAAAATGCTCAAGGGTAAACCGTAAACAAAGATCTTTTCTCTGGCGTAATCATCGAGTTTCTCACCAAACCAGAGTTTTTGCTCCATTTGCTGCTGGTTCATCACGCTGAAAAAATGCACATTGGCTTCTCTGGGTACCGAAGGATTGCCGCGCTCAAATACCAGGCCTTCGGAGCCTGGAGCATGATGCCTAAACTCTATGTAGAAACAATCACTGCAGGGAACGTTAATAAGCTCACGGATCCAACTGCTGTCCAAAATCCAGTAAGCGGTATTGCCATTGCTTTTGAAATAAACCAAGAGCTCCTGCTCGGTATCATACATGGCGCCTGTGGTGGTCAGGCCAAAGCCTTGACCTACATACGTGTCATTGGGAAGATCCGGTAATAGTAAATCTGTGCCAAGCGAACTGCAGCCAAGGCCGGTTTTGGTTTTAATCCCCATCACCCGAAAATAACGATTGTAGTTTTCAGGGGACCGCAATAATTTCGCGTCTTTCGGACCACAATCAAAATGAAACTCAGGTACTTGATGTAGGATAATGTCATTGATGGAGCGTTGTCTCTGGCTAAGATACTCTTCCATGAGTTTGAACTGTTTTTTAACTATCATCGAAGTCACTGGCCTTAACAATAATTCCGATGACAACAGCAAGAGAACTACAGGTAACAGCAATAGCAGCAAAACCCGTTTATTCTCAGATACAGCCTTCATGATTTTCGTCCTTGTAAAATGTTCCCCCCTTATACACAGCCATATTTTCAAATACAATGATGCACTCGGTAATTCAATAAGAAATGACAGTATTAAAGCGGGTAAACAGCTTTATAGCAAGCCCAATTAAGTCACTGAAATTAATGGGTTGACTCTTGTCTCTATCTCGGAATTTGATATTTTTAGCGGTTTGGCATGCCTTTGTGCACCAAGCTGAAAATTTCAGCGATTAGGGTTTTATTATTCGGAGCAGAAAATGAATGAGAATGTCATTCAGGCAATCCTGGTGTTTGCCGCATTTGCAGTGTTCAGCCTGATTATCGACCGTTGCCTGAAACAAGTGGCCGCCCGCTTTGACTCGGCGGCCAGCGAATCGTTTCGCTTGATCTCCAACTCCCAGCGCGTGGTACTGATATTTATCGGCGCTGTCTTGGCCTTATCCAAGTTGGGCTTTGATGTTGGCGCCCTGGTTGCCGGCCTCGGACTCACCGGCTTTGCGCTGGGTTTCGCCCTCAAAGACGCCATCTCCAACCTGATTGCCGGTATTATGATAGTGCTCTATAAGCCGATAAAGCTGGGCAATAAAATCGATATTACCGGCTCAAGGGGGACTGTGGTGGATCTCAATCTGCGTTATATCACGGTGAAGGATGACGGTGTGACACACCTGGTGCCAAACTCTTTGTTCCTAAACAATAAAGTTTCCATTATTGATGAAGATAAGCAATGACGGCGCAGCTTTGGGATAAGGTTGCCAATCAGGTCAATTTCAATCTGGAAATCGATGTGCAGCGCTTCTGCCACTTGGTAAAACCCGACGCCAGAATACTGGACTTTGGATGCGGTTATGGCCGGATAGCCAAGCAGCTGAAACAGTTAGGCTATCCTGAAGTGCTGGGGGTCGAT